>NZ_JBHSNQ010000186.1:0-35813 GCF_042655065.1 Ureibacillus suwonensis | reverse complement strand
GAATGACGCATATTGGTCTGAGTGGACCACGACTTGCTGGGGATGGAGTTGGATCAGATTTGGACTCTAATTTTACAGGCACGATATTGAGTTTTTCCGTTGTCAAAAAAAGAACACCTCCTCTGTATAATTGTTACTTTCATCTTACAGGGAGGTGTCATTGATTTATAGGCGTTGTTTGATTTCGGGCTTACGGATTAGAAGCAGACGAGAAGCACGGGGACCAAGAAGATCAAGGAAGCGAGGCGGCCCGGAGCGCAAGCGTCGGGTACGTGAGCACCGGACCGCCGAAGCTGACGAGAGTAGCCGGTCAACGTGCTTCGGAGTTCGCGCCGATGGTAGTTGGGGGATCCCCTGCGAGAGTAGGACGTCGCTTCGCAAGCAGAAACACCACGAAAGTAGTGGTTTTAATTACCAAAAAAGTTCCTCCTATCTATTAAAGACAGAAAGTCTGTTTATTCTTGAAAATGAAGCACAACTATTACCACTCAAGTATTTAGAGAATTGTAAGAAAAAATTCCCCCCACAATACAGAATCATAAAAAAATCGAAATAAGGAAGATATACCATTGCTTCATCCTTATTTCGATTCCAATGTCACAAAAATTATATACAATTAACTAAACTCTTTTAATATCCGTCAAAACTCAAGCACTCTACGCAAATCATTGATATAGGATTGGCTGACAGGCAATTCGATACCATTCTTCAGTTGGATAATAAAGTTGGTTGTGATGTCCTTCGTAATGTTTTTAATAAAGTAAATATTTAATATATAGGAACGATGAATTCGAATAAAAAATTCAGGCAACTTAGATTCCAATTCTTTTAATGTAAAGTTTGTTTTAAATTGTTCATTATTGGCATAAAACCAAGTCCGTTTTTGCAAACTTTCAATATGTGTAATTTCTTCGACCGGTACAGGTGTCCACATATCTTCCTGTTTGCCCGTTAAAAATTTATAAGTTTCCTTTTTTTCTGGTGTATAGGAAGATGGGAAAATAATAATCAGTGCCGCTTCTTTTTGATCCAAATAAATTGGATAACCCATCACGAAATATGGCTGCCCGAATATGGAAGAATCGATGACAAGATCCGTCTTCATACGGGTTTGCATCACACGGGCTGCTACACTGTCAGGATGAATTTTATCCCCAATTGTCAAATGCATATGTTCAACACTTGGGGAGTAATGAATGTAAGAATCTTCGCAAGCCAAAGCAATGGATGCGTTTTTGGGAATCCAATCTTTTAATATAATATTAAATTGCTCTAACCCCTTATTTGAAATAGCAACGCATTTCATCTCCACATGGACTTCCCCCTTTTTAAAAATTCAGAATCTTAAGTATTTATCCCCCAAAATAATTGTTTCATCCTGAAATTTCTGTATTTCGTCACAAAATTATACATTTTTGAATTGACTGTTATATATTAGTCTTACAATAAATATACCTGTTATGAAACAGAATGTAAATTACTTTTCTAACAGAGTGTATTGAAATAAAGGGGAAGGTGTTGAAAGAAATGTTATCACAACAAGAAAGAAAAGAAAGAGTAGAAGCGCTAAAAAAAGATTGGGCTGAAAATCCACGTTGGAAAGGCATTGAGCGCCCATACTCCGCAGAAGAAGTAGTAAAATTACAGGGGTCTGTAGTGGTTGAGCACACATTGGCAAAACGTGGTGCTGCAAAACTATGGAAACTACTTCATGAAGAAGATTTCATCAATGCATTAGGTGCATTGACTGGTAACCAAGCAGTACAACAAGTGAAAGCTGGGTTAAAAGCTATTTATCTATCAGGTTGGCAAGTAGCTGCTGACGCTAACTTGGCAGGTCAAATGTATCCAGACCAATCATTATATCCAGCTAACTCAGTTCCAGCTGTAGTAAAACGCATTAACCAAGCATTACAACGTGCTGATCAAATAGAACATGCTGAAGGCCGCGACGATAATTTTGACTGGTTTGCACCAATCGTTGCCGATGCAGAAGCAGGATTCGGCGGTCCGCTTAACGTGTTTGAATTAGTAAAAGCAATGATTGAAGCGGGTGCTGCTGGAGTACACTTGGAAGACCAATTGGCTTCTGAGAAAAAATGCGGTCACTTAGGCGGTAAAGTATTGCTTCCAACTCAAAACGCAGTTCGCAACCTTATCGCTGCACGTCTAGCTGCAGACGTAATGGGTGTAGATACAATCCTAATCGCTAGAACAGATGCTGATGCAGCGGATATGGTAACTAGCGATATCGACCCTCGTGACCATGAGTTCATCACAGGTGAACGTACACCAGAAGGATTCTTTAAAACAAGAGCAGGCATTGATCAAGCAATTGCCCGCGGTTTAGCTTACGCACCATACGCTGACTTAATCTGGTGTGAAACATCTAAACCATCATTAGAAGAAGCCCGTAAATTTGCTGAAGGAATCCATTCTAAATTCCCTGGAAAAATGCTAGCTTACAACTGCTCTCCATCTTTCAACTGGAAAGCAAATCTTTCAGACAAAGAGATTGCAGAATTCCAGCGTGAAATCGCGAAGATGGGTTACAAATTCCAATTCGTAACATTAGCAGGATTCCATACGCTCAACAAATCAATGTTCGAATTGGCTGTTGAATACAAAGATCAAGGTATGGCAGCTTACTCTAAACTACAACAAGCTGAGTTCGATCTTGAGAAAAAAGGTTACACAGCTACTAGACACCAACGTGAAGTTGGTACAGGTTACTTCGATGAAGTATCAATGGTTATTTCTGGCGGTACTTCTTCAACAACTGCGATGGCAGGTTCAACAGAAACTGAACAATTCGTATAATTTTAATCTGGTAATAAAAAACTAGATTATTGATGAGGGGAAGGGGATTGGCATTGTTCCATTCCCTTCTCACCAAAAACTCAAAGGATCAGCGGTCGATCAGAAATTATCGATTGATGCAGTAAGTTCAGGCGTAATAATTTTCGTCATGTCAGTAAATTATCGCACGATGTGAACCTAAAATTATAATCAGCCAATCCTAATTTGTTTACTCCAAATCAATAGGCGTGCAAGTAACAGCTGCCAAATGGAAGAAGTTCCAACGGATGTATGAATCAATATATGTGTCGGGATTTAAACTATAACATCATCAAAATTCATGGTATGAGGGCAGCATTTAAAACATCGCTTTGAGAAAATGTCATAAACGGAAGTTTCAAAATGTATTCGCCATTAAAAGGTATTCTAGAAATGGTCAAAAGTAGCAAAGAATGGGGATAAAAGAATCATAAAACGGTCGTTTCGAAATTGCAGGTAAACGTACATTTTTGTTGATTATTCATTTTGGGAACGAATTCAATAAATCGCTTACATTTTACACAAAGGGGATCGTAAAATATCTATCTATAGGTTGCCTCCTATATTGATAGTGTTATTGCTAAAGGGGTTATGTTAAGGAATAATAGATTTTAGTAAATTGGGGATTTCACCTTACTTAGCTGGGATACTGAGCAAGTAAGGTCTTTTTTTTTTTACATAAGATAAGAAGGAAAAAGCGGTTTTGCCGAGAATCTATTGTTAAAAATAAGATTAAAAAGGGGAACGAGAGAAAAATGCGAAATAAAGATATTCTACTAATTCCAGGACCGACTCCGGTAGTGGATGAAATTTATGATGCCCTATCCTCTGAGACAAGAGGACATATCGACCCGCGTTTTGTTGAAGTGTATAAAAATGCCTTGGAACAAACAAAACAATTGTTTCAGACGGATGGCGAAGTATTTGTCATTGCCGGATCAGGTACATTGGCCATGGAAATGGCGATCGTCAACACGGTGGGCAAAGGGGAACATTTACTCGTCATCAGCCATGGTTATTTTGGCGACCGTTTTACACAATTGGCAAAAGCTTATGATATTCAAGTGGATGTGTTGCAATCCGAGTGGGGGAAACAAGTAGATCCAAAATTAGTGGAAGAAACATTAAAAAGCAAACAATATAAGGCTGTAACTATTACGCACGCAGATACATCCACCGGCGTTTTTTCGGATTTGGATACATTGGTGCCGATTATTAAACGGGCTGGTGCCCTGGTCATTCTGGATGGGGTTGTGGCAACCGCAGCAATGGATGAAAACATGAGCAAAACATACGGACACAAGGATTATAAGCTGGATGTCGTGTTGACCGGTTCCCAAAAGGCGATTGGCATACCACCAGGTTTAGCCATTGTTGCGTTTAATCAAACGGCATTAAAGGCGAGGGAACAATTAGGACGGATTCCTGCTTACTATTGTGACATAGAAAATTGGAAGCCGATCATGCAAGATCCATCGAAATATTTTGCGACTCCACCGGTGAACTTGATTTATGCCTATAATGAAGCGTTGAAAATGGTCCTAAATGAAGGAATGGAAAGAAGGGAAAAACGCCATATCGCATATGGCCGGGGAATTCGGGCCGCATTGCGCACTTATGGAATGAAACCGTTGGCTGAAGAAGAAGTGGCCGCCCCTACCTTAAGTTGTATTTTCTACCCGGAAGGTGTGGAGGATGCCGCTTTTCGAAATAAACTTGCGTCAAAAGGAATCGTCGTTGCCGGTTCATTAGCCCATTTAGCCGGGAAAGCGTTCCGCATCGGTCATATGGGGAATACGACCCCTGACATGCTGGAGAAGGCAATTCGGACAATCGGTGAAGTGCTTCAGGAGCTGGGAATTGCCGTAAATATTGAACAAGCGATTGAAGCTTTTCAAAAAGAAATGAAACAAGCCGTGATGAATTAGCAATTCATTCTGATCGAGAATGAAACCAAAATTATCATCCAGGCCGGATGATAATTTTTTATGACTTTTATGGATTTATGAAATGTAAAAGAATACTTGATAATAGTATACTAATATATAGATTAGTATATTTCTTGTTAAGGAGAGCTCGCTGTGGAACGGCCAATTGTGATTATACCGACTCTTAATCCCTTGCCGACATTCGTTCATTATATAAATACTTTATTAGAATTGGATATTCATCAAATTGTTGTCGTCAATGACGGCAGTGATTCGAAATACCAACCGATTTTCCAGGAAATTTCTGCGATGAATCAATGCATGGTATTACATCATGATGAAAATAAAGGAAAAGGCCGGGCGTTAAAGACAGGGTTTGGATATGTTTTAAACCATTTTCCCAAATCGCATTCCGTGTTGACGGTAGGGGCCCATGGACAACATACCATTGATGATGTAAACCTTATTTTGCAGAAGATGAAGTTATTTTCCGATGGTATTATATTAGGTGTGCGCAACTTCCGATCAAAAGATTTGTCCTTTATGAATACAATTGGCCAGCAAGCGGCTTCATGGCTATTTCAATTACTATTCCATCGCCGGATTTTAGATACCCAGACGGGATTGCGTTCGATTCCGACAAAAGAATTGCCATGGTTGATGAAAGTGCCTGGAAATTCATATGATTATGACATCAATATGCTGGTGGAGGCAATTAAACGAAAAATCCCGATTTACGAAATCCCGATTGGACGGGCAAAAATAAAAAAGAATTCCATTATTCATTACGATGAAATTGTAAGCACTCAAAAAATCATTCACCAAATCATTGCAAATTTCACTAAGTACAATAAATAAAAAAACTTGAGTGAAACTTTTTAAATCAAAAATCGTACATTTTGATAGTACTACCAAAAGGGCTACCAACTTTTTTATTTCGGTAGTACTTCTTTTTATTTTCATGGCAATACTTGTAATGGATTTGGGGAAAATTTTTTTCTATGAGCAGTTTTATCGATAGGTGGTGAAGGGTATTGTTAAAGCGTTTGACCATTTTCGTGATACTTCTTGTAATGATTAAACCCGCTTATGACTTGTCAAAAGATATCTGGGATGGCGTGCTTCAATGGATTGACGAAAACCAGGTTGCCGAAAAAATAGATAGCTTCAATATTTCAAATGTTGAAAAACAATCGGCAAAAGAACCGATTGATGAAACCACATCAACCATTACCGCTTTGCGAAATACCATTCACCTGCCGACAAAAGTGCAATCTGTTGAAGAATTGGCCGATGCATTTTATTATCATTTTAGCCAGTGGGAAACGGATTTTGAAATACAGTACGCGGGAAGTACAAGTGATATCGAACATCTGCTTCAACAAGCTGTGGAAGACGCAGCCAACCGGGATCATTACATTTTAGGCCATCTGGGCGACCGGAAAATTGAATATGAATACGGAAAATATAAAGCGCTGATCAAAGTGCATCAGGAATATTTAACCAATGCTGCCTATGAACAATATGTAGATGCACAAGTGGCAAGCATTTTGTCCAATGTGGATGCCAACTCCATGTCGGATTTTGAAAAGGTAAAGTTTGTGAATGATTACATCGTAAAAAATACCGTTTATAGCGAAGATACAACTCTAAGCCCGCATAGCGCAATCGCCGTTTTGAAAGAACATAAAGGCGTTTGCCAGGGCTATGCGCTTCTTGCTTTAAAAATGTTGAGAGAGCTTGGCATTGAAACCTTATATGTGGTGGGAGAGGTGAATACAGGACCTCATGCTTGGAATTTGGTGAAAGTGAATGGGGAATGGTATCACCTTGATACAACATGGAATGATCCGGTGCCTGACCGCGGTAATGCAGTAAGATATCAATATTTCCTTGTAGATGATGCGACAATGAAATTGGATCATCGTTGGGAAGCAGGGAACTATCCGAAGGCGACCAGCAAACAATACGCCTTTATGGAAAAAATGGATCATGCTTTTGAAAAAGGTGGTTATATTTATTACAGCAATCTTCAGGATCATCATCGCTTATATCGGTTGAATTTGGCTACCGGCGAGAATCAGCGATTAACAAGAAGCAGAGCACAATATATCGTTGGTGCCGGAGATTGGATTTACTTCAGCAACTATTCCAATGGGGCGTATTTAACAAGAATACGCACTGACGGCTCGGAAGAATCCATCATCTATCCGGAAAAGGTGAGTGATTTGCTGGTTGAAGATGGTTACTTGATCTTCGCGACGGATGATGGATTGAAAAAGATGGAGATTGAGACTTCTTGAAGCATAAAAAAAGGGGGCTTTTTCTATTAGCCCCAGTTACCAACGTACCGACCGACTAGATCGAAATTGAAAAACCATTATTATTTTAATGAACGAAGTGCCCTGTTGGCAATATAGTCTATCGGATTTTGATTGCATAAATGGAAGGAAATATGAGGATATAATTCTTTCACATAATCTTTATATAGTTTTAATATGACCGGATTATTTTTCAGTATGCCCCCGTTTAAGTAAACTACAAACTTCTCATGAATCGGCCCGATTTTCCGAAGTACGGCATCGGTCATAAGGGATAACTCCTTTGCAGCTTCACAAGCAATATCGATGGCCCGCTCGTCTCCAAGAGAGATGGCTTTTGAAAGGACGGCGGAGATTTTGGCCATTTGGGCATTGGTATAATTGGGATGGTATATCCAGTCGTTGAGCTGTTCGATATTGTTTATTTGCAAAAGGTCATATACCAAGTCGGTGAGGATGGTAGGTTTCGGGAGACGGCCGTCTTCATATCTGAAAATGGTATTTAAAATTTCCCTTCCGATCCAATAGCCGCTCCCCTCATCTCCAACCCGGTGCCCCCAACCGCCGGAACGTTCGATTCTTCCTTTGCCATCGGTCGCATAAGCGGCTGAACCTGTACCTGAAATAACAAGGGCTCCCGCATTGTTCCCGGTTAATCCGATTAATGTGGACTGTACGTCATTTTCAATAATGGTGTGATGGATGCAAAAGGATGAATTTTGGCGGCTTCGATCGATTATGTTCCGTACGATTGCCAGCCCGTTTTTTGTATCGACGCCAGCCATGGCAAAAGCTGCAACGGCAATGTTCTGAATGCCCGTTGAAGTGTAGGCGTCTTCTAATAGATCGGTTAACACCTTTTCGGCTTTTTCTGTGCCGATTGCTTGGTAATTGGTGCTTGTAGTGGTTTTTTCAAAATAGATTTTCCCCTCAGCATCCCTCAATGACAAAGTCGTTTTTGTCGCTCCTCCATCAATGGCTAAAACATATTGATTCATTTTTCCTTTCTGCTCCATTCATCCAAATATTGTCGTAATCGTTTTTCACTTTGTAAAATGGCATCCTTTTTATTCTGAACCCATTTGCAAAGGGCGGATGTTTCGCTTTTTGCCTTTAACAATGATTCGGTCATCGTCATTGGTGCAGGGCCGCCGGGCATTTTGCGGACATTGACGAAATGGGCGGGTTTCAAAGATTGATAGAATTCTTCCTTTGAAATCTTTAAAGGTTTCTTTGTGAGCTCAATACTTTTCGCATTGACCAGTTCCCAAGTCAAATCCTCAATGGAAGTCTTATTGTCTTTAAGCAATGCGCGGACACATTCGGAAACGAGTTTATGGGACTGTCGGAAGGAAATATTTTCGGTCATGACAAGGGTATCCGCCAATTGAGTGACGTTGGCCAAACTTTTTTCAGCCCGTTCCAACAACTTTTCTTTATTCACATCCATGGTTACTACTAAACTGCCAAATAATTTGTAGATACCGCGCAATTTTTCCATAGCCCGCCAAATATAAGGCTGCATGTCATCTTCCGTATCCACAATATCTCCAAATGGCGTGTTATGAATCATTTGTAAGACGGTGGAAGCATCGCCGACAACGGATGAAAGCAGTGAACGGGTATGCTCAATGGAAACGGGATTCCGCTTTTGCGGCATGATGGAACTTACTTGAACATAAGGACTTGCAAGACTGATCGCGTTAAATTCTTGTGTGGCCCACAGCAAGAAGTCTTGCGCGGTGCGGCCAAGGTTCAATGCAGCCAGCTGCACGACACTGGCCGTTTCAGCGATATAATCGGCCCCCGCAACCGCATCCCACGCATTTTCCACCATATCATCAAAGGCGAGCAGTTCCTGCATTCTTGCGCGGTTAATGTTGAATCCTGTTGTTGTCAGTGCAGCCGCCCCCATACTGCTCCGGTTCACTGTCGCATAAGCGTGCTGCATGCGTTTAAAATCCCTTGTGAGCTGGTCAATCACGGCTTTCAAGTAGTGGGCAAAAGTGGTTGGCTGGGCTTGTTGGGTATGAGTATAGCCGATCATGATTGTATCTACATGTTCTAATGCAAAGGTGATGAGGGAAGTTCTTAAGGTGACCAATTCGTCCATCAGGTCGAGAAGTTTTTCGCGGATGGTCATGCGATAAATGGCGATGCCCATATCGTTTCTGCTTCGTCCGATATGCAGATTTCCTGCTATATCACCAGCCATCTCCATCAATTTATTTTCAATATGGAAAAATAGATCCTCAAACTGCGGTTGATATTCTTGTTTTGAAAAATATTCCATGTCTAATTGGCCGATTGCAGCACCGATTTTTTTTGCATCTTCTTTTGAAACCAGTTGTTGTTCTTCAAGCATTTTTAAATGGGCAATATGTATTTGCACCATTGCTTTCAAAAAATGTTTCTTTGCTTCATCATAGGCAGGCTGTAGCACGATTTTACGATAGCTGTTTGAAGGGAACTGGGTACCCTCAGATTCATGGATGCGGCTTCTATACTCTTGGAACATCACAATCATCGCCCCCAAAAACGATTTCTATCAACAAAACATTCACTTCCGGACAAAACTTATTGTTTTTCTTTTTGCAATTTCTTTAACTGTTTTTCAGAAAGCATTGTTGGCAACGCAATTCCCCACAAAATAAGGACAATTCCGATGATTTGCAGCCAAGTAATGGCTTCATGAAGTACGATGACCGAAGCGAAGACCGCAACGGGTAATTCCATGGCGCTTAAGATGGAAGCAATACCGCCGCCAACCTTTGGCACAGCGAAAGCAAGCAGGAAAATCGGCAGGATGGTTCCGAAGAATCCGAGTACTAAACCGAATTGCCAAAGACCTTCTCTTATTAATATACCGTTCCACAGTATTTCTGGTGACAAGAATATGCTGATCAAAACAAGGGCAAAAAAGGATGTAAACAATGTTCGTTCAATGGTTGTAATCCCTTCGATGGACCTTGAATTAATTTGCAGGAATATGGCGAAGCTGATGGCTGAACAAAAGCCGAACAACCAGCCTTTCCATTGAAAGTTCGATAAATCCGCTTCAAACGCGACACCGGCGGCAAGGAGCGTTCCGACAAAAAGAATGGCAAGGGAAA
This sequence comes from Ureibacillus suwonensis, assembly GCF_042655065.1. Lineage (NCBI taxonomy): Bacteria > Bacillati > Bacillota > Bacilli > Caryophanales > Caryophanaceae > Ureibacillus > Ureibacillus suwonensis. Next base: position 25,613 of record NZ_JBHSNQ010000186.1, on the reverse strand, counting down.
TCGCTTCATGACGACTTGGCCATCTTTTTCTTAAAATGCAGTCGATCAACATGCCGATCCATGTGAATTGGAAAAGCAATACTACGGCGAGGGAAGCGGGCAAATAATTTAAAGATTTTCCGTAAACGATCCCGGTTGTACCGGTAAAAATTCCGGCGAAAAGAAGAAGCATGAATTCCTTTTTTCCGAGCTTAGGAATTTTGCCTTTCGTCAGGATGAAACATACCAAAGCCAGGAAAAAGCCGATTAAATATTGGCTTGTAACGGCTTCATCCGATGTAAATCCACGGCCCATCGCCACTTTGATAACGGTCGAAAGGATGCCGTAACTGCTTGCTGCAACTATGATAAGTAATGGATAAATAATCTTGGTTTTCATGATGTTAACCCGCTTAAAAAATTTGTCGTTAAATATTGATGAGTTTCTAATTTTAGCATGATTCGACTAAATCTGCTATTTTTCTTTGAAAAAAGTATAGCAAATTTTGATAATGCCTGAAATGCGCTTCCCAGAAGAAAAATAATACATAATAAAGAATTTTCTGCTAAATGAAAAATTAGAATATAATAGTAAGTAATAAAAATATGGAAAGGAGGGTTGTCCGTTGAAAAACTCCGAACGGTTTTTGGCGGCCTTTAACCGGATCACATTCACATTGCGGAAAATCGTAAAGGCAAAAGAATTTATGCCTTTTTATCGTTTAGTGGATTTTGCAAAAAAGAAAAGTCCGTTAGTAAGAAAATACGAGGATGAATTGCGTTCTTTTGCGGATTTGCGAAATGTAATTGTGCATTATCGGGTATCCGAAGATTTTGTGATTGCCGAGCCTCATACACAAGTGGTTGAACGCATCGAATACATAGACGAACTGTTAGCCCGCCCGGGTTTAGTGGGACAAGTTTTTCGAAAGAAGGTAGTGGCCTTTCAAACGTCGGATTCCCTAAAAGATGTTTTAGATATTATTCAGGAACGGAAATATACGCAATTTCCTGTTTACGAGGGGAGGGATTTTCAAGGGCTCATCACGACGGTGGGCATTACGAACTGGTTGGCGGATGTGGCGAACCAAAAGATTTTGGTTTACGACATGCCAACGATCAAAGAAATTTTGAATTACGAAAAAAAGCGGGTCAATTATAAGTTTGTCAGCAGAAATCTAACGGTTTATCACGCAAAGGAACTTTATAAGGAAAGTGTCGAAAAGGGGAAGCGGTATGATGCGCTATTGATTACGGAACATGGCAAGCCGCATCAAAAGTTGATCGGAATCATCACCCCTCTCGATTTAATGAAAGTGCATTGATTATACATACATAAAATAAGGTTTGTCCTTACTTGCTTTTTTTGGACAAACCTTGTCTATTATTAAAAAGGGAAACATAGAGGGAACCATCTTCAAGAACTTGTGCAAAAAACACATCCTCCACTTTTTTCACATTTTTCTTTTTAAGTTTGTTGAGCAGCCAATCTTCCGTTAGGTTTAATTCTGAAAGATTTTTCTCCACAATCTTCCCATCAGAAATAACTTCGGTTGGAAAGAGGGGTGAGTTTGGATAATCCGCTTTGATATCTTTTTTGGTGGCAGGGTTATTTTCAGGCTTTTTCATTACGCTGAGTTCACCGTTTGTTTCAAATACGGCATAATGGACTTCATCAAAGGAAAAGACGCCTTGTTCGCGCAAAAGCATGGCCAATTCATCGACATGAAGCCTTGCTTTTTTTAGCCCATGTTGATTGATCATTCCATTTTGGATCAAAATCGTCGGGCGATCATCGACAATGACACGGATTTTCGTTGATTTGATCGATATAAAACTCATGAGAAGGGTCAAAATGGTCCAACAGGATAAAGCGATGATACCGTCAAAAAAAGGGGTTTTTATTTGAGTGGTAATTTCACCGGCAATCGATCCGATTGTAATGCCTGTAATGTAATGGAAGAAGGTCAACTGACTCAATTGTTTTTTCCCAATGATTCTTGCCAATACTAGTATCACAATAAAGGTAATGACGCTTCGAAAAACGATGTCCAAAAAGTTTGCTTCCCAAAAGTTTTCCATCATCCAGAAGCCTCCTTTCGCCTCTCCCTTTAGCATGAGCGGAAGAGGAAGGAACTATACAAAAAAACAGAAGCAATCATGCTTCTGTCCAATCACACCAAATAATGTTTATATTCTTCCGGAATCTTTTCGGGATTTGATACAAAATCTTCCTCAACTTTCAATTCACACATTTTATGGTTGTGGGAAAAACGGAAAATGCCATTATCGAAGTCGGTACCGATTTCTTTGAAGAAAATCCCTTCGATATAGCGGCCTTTCGGGCACGTAAATACGATTTTATATCGTTCCCCTGCCGGAACGATAAAAGCCCGGACTCCTTTTTCATACATGCCGATTTCTTCATCTTCTGTAGGAGGGTTTACGGCCACAATATGAAAATCAACAAAAGGAATTTCTTTCAACAAGACATTCAATAAAGACCCTTTTGTAATTTCCTCCCATCGGCTTTGGGCGCTTTGCCCAACGATTATTTGAGATACGTTCAATTCCTTGGCCACTTCCGCAATCACTTTTTGAATGGGCCGTTTTTCATTATCCCGAATGATAAATTTTTCAACCCCGAGTTCCTTCGCCAACTCGTTCCATCGTTCAATATAACCGGACTTTTCGGCATCGAACTTGTCGAGAGGTTTCGAATCGACGGTTAATATATATAATGGACAATTGAGCAAAGAAGCGAGTTTATGGCCTCTTCGAATCAGCCGTTCTCCGTTTAAACCATAATAGACGCAAACCAAAATGCTTTCATCCGTTTGCTTTTTGATTTCATTCACCATTATTATCGCACCTCTTAAATTTATGTAATACAAATTTTCAACATTCCGCAATCAAAATCCATGAAAACCATTTTGCTTTATTATATACTTAAAATTGTAGACTAAGGTTTATTTTTTCTAAAAAATACATATCAATTAAAATCATGTTGTTGACACAATATTATGCAATGCAGTTTTGTTTTCGTCAAGTGAATGGAATAAGTGAAGGGAGGAGAGAATTAAGTGACAACGGATGTTGCCATCGTCCTCACCCCGTTTATTTTTGCCCTGATGATTCCCGTATTTCACAGGTACATTAGCAAGAGATACATTGGCTGGCTTGTAATGACTGTATCTTTCATTTTATTTTTTCTATTAGCTGCTTATATTCCCCGTATTTCTAACGGCGAAGTCATTACTTTCACTCATGAGTGGATCCCCTCGTTAGGTATCAATTTCACCACTTATCTGGATGGACTAAGCTTAATTTTTAGTTTACTCATAACCGGAGTAGGAAGCTTAGTTGGTTTGTACTCCATTTTCTATTTATCTAGAAGTGAACAGCTATACCATTTTTATTGCTATCTACTCTTGTTTATGGGGGCAATGTTAGGGGTTGTTCTATCTGATAATTTATTAGTTTTATATGGATTTTGGGAATTAACAAGTGTTTCATCATTTTTATTGATTGCTTTTTGGCATCATCGGAAAGCTTCCAGAGCCGGAGCAAGAAAATCCATGCTTATAACGGTTGCTGGCGGTATTTCTATGCTTGCCGGATTTTTGATGCTTTATGAGGTGTCCGGTACGTTGAGCATCCGGGAAATCATCGATAAAGTGGATCTGATTCGCGGCAGTGCCTTGTTTGTGCCGGCGCTTGTGTTGATTTTATTAGGAGCTTTTACAAAATCGGCCCAATTTCCGTTTTATATTTGGCTGCCGGATGCGATGGAGGCCCCGACACCCGTGAGTGCATATTTGCATTCCGCAACGATGGTAAAAGCGGGCATTTACTTGGTGGCTAGACTTACGCCTGTTTTTGGCGGAGAAGCGGTTTGGTTTTGGTTGGTAACGGGGGTTGGTTTATTTACGCTGTTTTGGGGCTCTTTCAACGCTGTGAAGCAAGTGGATTTGAAAGCGTTGCTCGCCTTTTCGACGGTCAGCCAACTGGGGCTCATCATGAGTTTATTGGGCATGGGTTCCGTGGCAATCTATCTGGGTTATTCCGCTGAAACGATAATCTACACGCAAGCGGCATTTGCTGCCATATTCCACTTAATTAATCATTCCACTTTTAAAGGTGCGCTGTTTATGATGGTCGGAATCATCGACCATGAATTGGGTACGCGCGATATTCGGAGACTGGGCGGACTGATGTCTTTCATGCCGCTCACCTTTACGATTGCGTTGATTGGCAGTTTATCGATGGCAGGGCTTCCTCCATTCAACGGATTTTTGAGCAAAGAAATGTTTTTCGCTGCGACTCTTCATATACAGGATTTGAGCATTTTTTCTCTCGACCATATCGGTTTCCTGATTCCAATCGTTGCATGGATTGCGAGTGTATTCACGTTCGTGTACTGCTTGATTATTGTCGGGAAAACATTCTTTGGGAAAGTGAAATCCCATTGGCTGGACAAACATCCTCATGAAGCGCCAATTGGAATGTTGATTTCTCCTTATACGCTCATCATTTTTGTTGTTGGAATTTTCTTTTTCCCGAATTTGCTGGGCCAATATATTTTAAGACCTGCAATGGCAAGCATTTATCCTTCATTTCCATCCACACAAGAATTGACCCCGACCATCCATGCCTGGCATGGATTATTGAGTCCGGAGCTTTGGATGACGATTTTTGTAATCATCGCAGGAATTATTCTGTATAGTATTTTGAAAAGCTGGAAACCGATTTATCGGGTACTTCCTCAAAAATTCTCATTGAATGAGATTTTTAATAACGGGATTTTATTGAGCGAATCATTATCGGCACGATTGACAAACCGGTACATGACAGGCAATTTGACAGATTATTTTGTTTATATATATCTTGCCTTTTTATTATTTGTCGGAGGATATTTTCTTCGCGCGGATCTTATGGTTTTAAGTCCAGTCCATCTTGAATCGCTGGAAGTGTTTGAAATCATTCTGGTGTTGATTATGATTGTGTCTTCCATCGGAATAGTGTTTGCGACATCCCGTATTACATCCGTATTTCTGAACGGGGTTTTAGGATATTCGACTGCCTTGTTTTTTATCGTGTTTCGGGCACCGGATTTGGCATTGACGCAGCTGGCGGTGGAATCTGTTTCAACGGTGCTGTATTTAATTTGTTTCAGACATTTGCCTGAAATAAAAAAAGAGATGCTTCCAAAATGGAAAAAGATAAGAAATGTTTTGATTTCGGCTGCTGCCGGGGCAACGGTTACGCTGGTCGGTTTTGCGGCCATTCACTACGAGAAATTTATGACGATTTCTTATTATTTTAATGATTCTTATGAATTGGCCGGAGGAAAAAATATCGTCAACACAATTTTGGGTGATTTCCGTGCTTTCGATACGATGCTTGAAGTGGTCGTGTTGTTTATTGCAGGTTTGGGAGTATACGCCATCATCAAGTTGAAAGCAAAAGGAGGGGGAACAAATGAGAATCAATGATGTGATTTTGCGGACGGTCGTAAAAGGGATCACTTTAATTATCCTGACGCTCGGTGTGTACTTGTTTTTCTCGGGCCACCATGCACCGGGGGGAGGCTTCATTGGCGGACTTGTTCTCGCCTCCGGGATCATTCTCCTTTATGTAACGTACGATATCGATACGATTCAAAAGAAAATCCCCTTTGATTTTAAGAAGGTGGCGGCCCTTGGCGTTTTGATTGCAACGGGAACAGGATTGGGGGCAATTTATTTTGATTTTCCATTTTTAACTCATACGGATGGACATTTTGCGTTTCCATTTATAGGTGATAAACATTTATCGACGGTGACTTTGTTTGAAGCGGGAGTGGCCTTAACGGTGATTGGCACGCTCGTTACAATGATTATAAGCATAAGTGAGGATGAGTAAATGTATGGAACAGGTCATGTTGGTTTTGATTGGGATACTCGTTTCAGTGGCTACCTATTTGATCCTCTCGCGGAATATGATTCGCGTCATTCTTGGCACGGCTGTATTGTCCCATGCAGTGAATTTGCTGATTATGACGGTTGGTGGATTAAAAGCCGGAAATGTACCTTTGCTGGGCCACGGGGAAGAACCTTTTACCGATGCCTTGCCGCAGGCTTTGATTTTAACAGCGATTGTAATCAGCTTTGCCACGACCGCTTTTTTGCTCGTATTAGCCTACCGCACCTATCAAACGAATGGGTCGGATGATTTTAACGAATTGAGAGGAATGTCCGATGAGTAACAACATCATTGTCTTGCCTCTGGTTATTCCCATATTTACAGCCGTTATTTTAATCTTTTTGCGAAAGCATGTGGTCGTGCAAAGGATCATCGCTTTTTTGACAATGCTTGCGGTTAGCATCATATCTTTCTTTTTGCTGGTGCTTGTGCAAAGAGAAGGGATTATAAGAATAGACTTTGGAGGATGGAAACCGCCATTCGGGATTTTGTTCGTTGCGGACGCTTTTTCGGTGTTGATGGTACTAACAGCAAGCATTGTCACACTGATTTGTTTGCTATATGCCTTTTCGACGGTTGGCGAGCGGCATGAATACATGTTTTTTTATTCTTTTGTCTTGCTTCTGGTTGCCGGAGTCAACGGTTCCTTCTTAACAGGGGATATTTTCAACTTGTTCGTCTGTTTTGAAGTGATGTTAATGGCATCTTATGCATTAGTCGCATTGGGTGGTGAGAAGGTTCAACTCCGGGAATCGTTGAAATATGTATTAATTAATGTTGTAGGTTCTTCCGTTTTCTTAATTGCCCTTGCATATTTATATGGAACGGTGAAAACGTTGAATATGGCACACATTGCCGAGAGGGTTGCTGAAGCGGGGCAAGATCCGATGTTGACAACCGTTTCCCTTGTGCTGTTTATTGTCTTCAGTTTGAAGGCCGGTTTAGTGCTGTTTTTCTGGTTACCGGGTTCCTATGTGGTACCGCCCGCAGCGGTGCAGGCATTGTTTGCGGCATTGCTCACAAAGGTTGGAGTGTATGCGCTGATTCGCACATTCACATTGATGTTCCCGCATCGTCCGGAGGTAACCCATACCATCATTGGCGTTTTTGCGGGTTTAACGATCATCCTGGGATGTTTGGGCGCATTATCATCCCGGAATGTGTTAAGAATCGCCGCTTATAATATTGTGATTGCTGTGGGCTTTATTTTAATAGGGTTGGCGAGTGGTACGGAAAACGCACTGGCAGGGTCCGTGTTTTATTTAATCCATGACATGATTGCAAAAGCGTTGTTGTTCCTGTTGGTGGGCTTGATGGTCTTTTTGACCGGCGAAAAGTTTATTGATAATATGAGTGGACTCATCCGAAACTACCCATTATTCGGATGGATCTATTTCCTGACGATGCTGGCTTTGGTCGGTATTCCGCCACTCAGCGGTTTTGTGGGAAAAATATTGATTGGCAAGGGGGCGATTGAAGCGGGTTCCTATGTATTGCTGTTCCTCGGGTTCGCATCCAGCCTTGTGGTGCTCTTTTCGTTGCTGAAAATATTCCTGAGTTCATTCTTTGGGGAAACGATTATTACCAATGAAGATAAAAAACCGCTTCCCATCGCTTCAATGGTTTCGCTTGTTGCTTTTGCCCTCTGCATTGTGGTGATGGGTTTAGGGGCGGAGCAGCTGATGGCCTATGTCAAAGATGCGGCAAAAATCCTCGTGAACCCATCCATCTATATTGATGCCATATTAAGCGAAAGCGAGGGGGTGTGAAGGTGTTTTTTGCCCAATTCATTTTAAACTTATTTATTGCGCTGCTTTGGCTCTTGTTTAAAGACGAGCCGAAGCCGACCCTCTCCACTTTTAATACCGGATTTATCGTCGGTATTGGAATCCTTTATCTCATGCATCGGTTTTTTGGGACGAGGTTTTATTTGATCCGGCTTGTGAAAATTCTAAAGCTTGCGCTTGTTTTCTTCAGAGAATTGATCGTTTCCGGATTTGTCGTCATGAAGCAGGTGTTGACTCCAAACTTGAATATCACACCAGGTATTTTTAAATATAAGACGATTTTGGAAAAAGATTGGGAAGTAACGGCCCTTGCCTTGTTATTGACATTGACACCCGGATCGGTGGTGATGGAAGTGTCGGAATCTGGCGATGAATTATATATTCACGCAATGGATATTGGACAGAAGGAAGATTTGATTCGATCGTTGGGGAGATTTGAGACTGTCATATTGGAGGTGTCCCGGGATTGATTGAAACGATGTTGCTGATTGCCTTGGCTTTGTTTATGATTGCCATTGCTTTACATGTCATTCGGATTATTAAAGGTCCGACAATGCCTGATCGGGCCATTGCCCTCGATACGATCGGGGTTAATTTGATTTCGTCCATGGCGATTGTTTCCATTTTGTTTGAAACGACTGCCTTTTTGGAGGCTATATTAATATTGGGGATTTTAGCCTTTATTGGGACGATCGCTTTTTCCAAATTTATTGAAAGGGGTGTCATTATTGAACGCAAGTCAGATCATTGAGTGGATTTGCGCCATGATTATGTTGTTGGGGGCAATCATCAGTGTCATTAGTGCTGTTGGAATGCTCCGTTTTCCGGATGTTTATACCCGGTCCCATGCGGTGGCCAAAAGCGCCACATTAGGGGTTTTATCTTGTCTGATCGGGTCTTTTGTTTATATATGGGTTCAAGATGGGTATATCAGTATCCGCATATTGTTGGGCATTTTATTTGTATTTATCACTTCTCCGGTTGCCAGTCATCTTGTCATCCGGGCAGCCTACCGTTCAGGGGTGCCTTTGGCGGAAGGTTCAGGCGAGGATGAGTTGAAGTCGGTCTTATTTGGCGGAAAAGATGCGGAACAACTAAAATGATGGCTTGAATCTCTCTATATAAACCCATAATATTATGAATGGATATTCCGGAAAATTAAAAAGAATTGAGCGAAACAAATTGAAAAAGTTGCTGAAAATCATATTATTGATTGTCGGAGTATATGTGTTTTTGTACGTAAACAATCATTGGATTGTCATCACGGAAAGAACCTATGAATCCGAAAAAATCCCAAAATCCTTTGAAGGCTTTCGGATTACCCAAGTTTCTGACTTGCATGATGCCCTGTTTGGAGAGAATCAGAAAAAATTAATCGAGAAAGTGCGGAACACCAAACCGGATGCCATTTTTATTACAGGCGATTTGATTGACAGCAACCGGTATGACTTGGAACAAAGTTTAACGGCTGTCCGGGGATTTGTTGAAATTGCGGATGTGTATTATGTCATAGGAAATCATGAAGTGGCCATTAATCAAGTGGACGAAATTTATGATGCGCTTCAAAAATTGGGGGTACATATTTTGCCGAATGCTGCCATATGGCTGGAACGCGGCGGAGAAAAAATAGCCGTTGCCGGCATTGAAGATCCCCTCAATGGCGCTGATACGCAAATCATGTTAAATACTGCGATGGCCCATGTACCAAAAGAATTTTTTACCGCATTGCTTGCCCATCGTCCGGAAAAATTTGATATCTATACAAAAAATGAAATTGATTTGGTATTTGCGGGACATGCCCATGGTGGCCAAATCCGGATTCCTTTGGTAGGAGGACTCATTGCGCCGGGACAAGGATTTTTCCCTGAATATACAGCGGGATTTTATGAAGAGAATCAAACGACAATGAACGTCAACAGAGGGTTGGGAAACAGCGGCGCGCCATTTCGCATTTTTAATTTTCCTGAAATTGTAGTGGTTGAGCTGAAGGCGAAATAACGTGCGATGAAACCGTCTCAATCTGAGGCGTTTTTTTGTTGCAATCTGACAGGAGAAGATATTTGACCAAAAGTTATTTTTCATTATGATTGTAATTAGATTTCTTATGGAATTAAGCAAAGGAGACTACACAGATGGATATCATTGAATACACAATGGAAGAATTGATTGATCCGACAGGGATTATTCAGGGAAAACGCTATGAGTTTTTGTTGGACGTGGAAGTGGAAGAAGATGATGAACTTTATTCCGAAGCGGGAACACAGATCCGGCTATTGATTGGCGATGAAGGTGAAGGGCCGTTTATTATCAATTATTATATTATCGATAAAAAGGACGAGCGTTATATTGAACTTGCCTTGGAAGAAGAGGAGGAACAGGAACTTTTATCTTTCTGCAAAGAAAAGATTGAACTGGAAGGGTAAAAGTGGGCTGTTAATATCGAACGGAAAGAGGGTCCGTCCTGAAAAAAGTATCATCCAAACCGGTTTTTGGGTGATATTTTTTTGCTTTTTTTCAAATTCAGGGAGGTCAAGATGTGAAATTTTATTAATAAATTAAAGGAATTTTGATAGGATGCAAGATCTTTATTACCAAAATCTTTAATTTAATAATTTCTTACCTTCTTGCAACATATATAGTATAATAGGTTCACAAAATATTCAGATTATTTTAAAATATTAGTATAATAAAATTGTGGGGTAAGAAGATAGCGTTTTCAAAGGTAGCTGCTGATTGTTCATTATATTGATATACGTCTGGTTCATAAAGGGGATGGGGAAATTGACAATACTAAAAGACTTGAAAATACTTGATTTTTCATCAATGCTTCCGGGAGTTTTTGCAACAATGATGTTTGCGGATTTCGGCGCGGATGTCATTCATGTGGAGTCCACGAGAAGAGTGGATCTGATGCGCATTATGCCGCCATATGATGAAAATAAAGAGTCCTATATTCATCAGCATCTAAATCGCTCCAAAAAATCAATCAAATTGAATTTAAAAACAAAGGAAGCCGTAGAAATCGTAAAAAAATTGATCCAAGAATATGACATTGTGATTGAAGGTTTCCGTCCGGGCGTGATGGAACGTTTGGGGCTGGATTATGAATCGCTGAAAAAAGTAAATCCAAGGCTCATTTATTGTTCCATTACAGGTTATGGACAAACAGGGCCATATCGAAATCGTCCCGGGCATGATAATAACTACTTATCGATTTCAGGCATCCTGGATTATTCCCGCCATAAAGGAAAAAAACCTGTTTCCATGGGAATCCAGATTGCGGATATCGCCGGTGGAACATTGCATGCGGCGATTGGTGTGCTTGCTTGTGCATTGCATCGGGAAAAAACGGGTGAAGGAAAATATATTGATTTATCCATGACCGATGCGGTATTCACGATGAATGCATTATATGGAACGGCCTTTTTAGGCAGCGGGGAATTGCCAAAGCCGGAAGAGGAAATTTTAAATGGCGGTACGTTTTATGATTACTATGAAACGAAAGATGGCCGTTATTTCTCTGTTGGCAGCCTGGAGCCGCATTTCCGCAAACTGCTTTGTGAAGCATTGGACATTCCCGAACTGATTCAAAGCACGTTTAATGATTCCACTTATACGCAAAAACGGTTTAAAGAGGCGGTGAAAGACGCTTTCTTGACAAAAACCTTCGATGAGTGGCTGGAAGTGTTCAATGAAGATTTCGAAGGTTGCGTGGAGCCGGTATTGAACTTTGAAGAAGCCTGCAATCATCCGCAAATCCGTGCAAGAAATATGATTGTGGAAGTGCCGAAAGAAGATGGCACAACGCAAAAGCAAATCGGCACAGCCCTTAAATTTGAAGGGGTGGAACCGACTTATCGATTTGTCGGGGCAAAGGTTGGAGAGCATACAGATGAAATTTTACAATCCCTCGGCTATTCCGATGAAGAAATCAAATCATTGCATGACAATGGCGTACTTGAATAAAAAATCGTCCCAAAAGGATGGTCATTCCTTTTGGGACGTCTCTTTTTGCACAAAGCCTGCCACAAAATCCCGCAAATCCATGAAATCTTCCTGAAGGATCAAGTATTTCATATAGATGCTCATCAATTGCTCAAACAAATCAAATTGTTCTGTGGCAAAAAGGGTTTTTAAGAGATTGCACACATGTTTGGAAGTCATTTGGGCGATGGAATGGAAGGGGCTATCAACATGATGATATTCCTGCATCCACTTTTCAATCGACTGCTTTACGTGCTGATGGGATTGATCGACCACATAGGCGATATTCCGTTGAACAGCTGCCTCAATTTTCAACAATAAGTCCCGATCAAAATCCTTTGCGTTCAAAAATTCATAAATGCTTGTACAAGAGGCGATTTCATATTCTTTCATCAATTGCAATACATCATAATATTGTTCGTTTTTCACAAGGGCATCAATGACAATATAAAAGATTTGTTCCAAATAATTTTGATCGTACCGTTTCACCAAAGATTCAGGTTCCGGCTTTATGTTCGGCAAAATTTCCCCATAATCGATCAATAATTCAATCGAGTGATTGATCAAGCGGTCATTCGTAATTAAATATTTGCCGTGGGCAATCGTTTTTTCCGTATCGGAATGTTTGGCTCCGTCAATCGCCAAAATATAAGACAACAGTGTTTGCTCTTTCTCTGTCAACGCCCATTCTCCAGCCTCCCACGTTCGGATCACTTCCGCTATCAATTTGTTGATTTTCTTATAATGCCGTTTCCCACCCATAAAATGGAGGGAGATATTTAACAGATGAAATTCTTTCAACAAATGTGAACGAGGATTTTTATAATCAATTTTTTGAATGAAATGATTCATCGTTGTGATGAGTTGATTTTGGGTCATGAAAGATTGAATAAATTGCTTATACTGCTGAATCAAATCAATAGGGTTTTGAATGGTATGTAGGGGCGCTTGCAAGAAAACAGAATAAATCTTTTTTGCATATAAATAGCGCCAAAAATCGATTTTATGATTATAAAGAATATGTATAAAATATTTTTTCCCTATTTTATATAAATAGATTTCATTTAATTTAGTGATTGATTTTGAGTAATCGGTCTTTTTGCCAAAAACGATTTCGACAAAGTGGGAAAAGTTGAACACATTTTTTATCAGGGCGTGTTCAAAAACGGTTTTTTTGCTCGATGGGGAAGAGAAGAAGGCATCGAGTTTCTTTTGAACATTTTGCAGTTCAATGTTTGATGAACGGAACATTTCTTGCGTAAATAAATCCATTTTGCCCCAATGCTGTTTGATTTCCTGGAAAATGACATTGGAAGCATCGGTTTTATTGAGAAGGATCTGTTCAAGCGGGATGAGGCGGCCAAAGATTTTCTCCTCTTCTTCATATCCGCCGAGTTGTTGTATGCCTTCTTCAAAGAGTTCTCCGATTTGACCTTTCGTTTTTTGAAAAAGCTGTTCATCAAATTTGAGCATTCTTACGATTCCCCCTAAAGCTACTTAAGAAGAATATACCAAAGAATGAAAAATAAAAAAACGTGGTGCTTGAAAAGGGGATATCCCAACATCCTGTCAGTTTATTATTCTATTATTAATATAATAAACTGAATCATTCTATAAAAACTTCTTCACGATTCATATACTTGTTGCTATTCAAACATTCTTCCGCATTCATTCCCCGGACTTGCCGCACATGTCCAGTTGATTCATCCTGAATTTCCTTTCGGTTTATACACTATAGTTGTATAATGTAATATTATGCATTCATACAAAAGGTTGAACTACAAATCAATTAAGTGAGGTCGCAAACATGCACTACCTATCGATGATCTTTTTCCAAATCGTGGCACCGATTCTCGTATTGCTTGTAGTAGGTGCGTTGTTGCAAAAGAAATTCCGCTTTAACTTAAAAGCATTGTCTCAACTTGTTACATATTGTTTCATGCCGGCAGCGGTATTTGTCAACATATACGAAACGACCATCAGCATGTCGGCCCTCGGGGAAGTTGCGGTTTTTATCGTTTTATTTATCGGAAGCCAAATGATCATCAGCCATTATGTGGCGAAAATACTTGGGCTTAACCGTTCGGAATCCGCTGTATTTAAAAATAGTATTGTTCTCATCAACTCCGGCAACTACGGAATTCCGGTGGCGCAAATGGTTTTTGCAACCCAGCCCATTGGTGTCGCCATTCAGGTCATCCTTGTAATTTTTCAAAACATGACGACTTACACTTACGGATTGTACAATTTGATTTCAGCAACGAAATCCGGGCTTGACATCATCAAAGATTTCTTAAAAATGCCGATTCTCCATGCATTAATTGTCGGGGTCATTTTGAATGTGGCAAATTTTGAAATCCCCCAAACCTTCCGCATTCCATTGGATCATGTGGCGGATGGGTTTGTCGCCGTTGCTTTGATTACCCTTGGTGCGCAACTATCACAGCTGGAAATGCGCACGATGATCAACAAAACGATCATTACCAGCTGCTTTATGAGGCTTTTTGTAGGTCCGGCTATTGCGCTTCTCATCATATATCTTCTCGGCATCAATGGCGTTGTCGCCAAATCTTTATTTATTGCAAGCTCATTTCCTACTTCCCGCAACAGCTCAAGCCTTGCTTTGGAGTATGATGTGGAATCCAACACAGCAGCTCAAACGGTTTTATTTTCAACCATTGTCAGCTGCATTACTGTGACGATTGTAATTTATTTATCCAACCTTCTTTTTGGGTAAAGGAATGTTAAATAAAAGTTCAAAAAAATGCTTCGCTACGGGGAGTAAACATTTGTAAACTAATAATATAGAAGATAAAAGGAAGTGTTGAGTTGTGAAAGAAAAGCAACCTCAAAATCGCTCTCTGACCTACTACTTTTTCATTTTAATGGCCATTGTGTTATTGAATGCGCTCATTTTTCCGGGCATTCAGAAGCAAAAAGTGGAAGAGGTGGACTACGGCACTTTCCTTCAAATGGTTGAAGACGGGAAAGTGAAGAAAGTAACGATTCAAGATGATGCCATTACATTTACCGATAAAGACAATAAAGATGTCATTTACAAAACAGGTGTGGTGGAAGATGCTAAATTAGTGGACCGGCTATATGAAGCCAATGTCCCATTTACGAAAACCATCCCGAATGAATTTTCACCTTTAATTCGATTCATATTATTGTGGATTGTTCCTTTTTTGATTATTTTGCTAATCGGAAGCTTTTTCACGCGGGGACTCCGCCAATCAAGAGCGGACGTATTAACGTTTGGCAAAGCCAATGCCAAAATTTATGTTGAATCCGAAACCGGGAAAAGCTTTGACGATGTAGCCGGCCAGGATGAAGCGAAAGAAGCATTGAAAGAGATTGTGGATTTTTTACATAATCCGGAAAAATACCGGAAAGTGGGGGCAAAACTCCCTAAAGGGGTGTTGTTGGTAGGGCCTCCAGGAACCGGGAAAACGTTGATTGCCAAAGCGGTGGCCGGGGAAGCGAAAGTGCCATTCTTTACGATTTCCGGTTCTGAATTTGTGGAAATGTTTGTCGGAATGGGTGCGGCCCGTGTGCGGGATTTGTTTAAGCAAGCCCAGGAAAAAGCGCCATGCATCGTCTTTATCGATGAGATTGATGCCATCGGGAAAAAGCGGGGCGTGAATTTGACCCAAGGAAACGACGAACGGGAACAAACATTAAACCAATTATTATATGAAATGGACGGTTTCGATCCCAGCAAGGGCGTTGTCATTCTGGCCGCTACAAATCGTCCGGAAGTGTTGGACCAAGCTCTTTTGCGTCCGGGAAGATTCGACCGCCGAATTCCGCTTGAACTTCCAGACTTAAAAGGAAGGGAAGCCATTCTGAATGTATATTTGAAAAAGGTGGCGGCAGACGAGAATGTCGATGCGACTGCGATTGCAAAAGCAACGCCTGGTGCATCCGGGGCAGATCTCGCCAATATCGTCAATGAAGCGGCTTTAAGAGCGGTGAGAATGAATCGGGACAAAGTGATTCAGGAGGACCTTGAAGAAGCGGTGGAAATTACGATTGCGGGATATAGAAGAAAAAGCAAAATCCTGTCACCGCAAGAGAAGAAAATCGTCGCTTATCATGAAATTGGACATGCCATTGTTGCGGCGAGACAGACCCATTCCGCGCCGGTGCAAAAAATCACCATTATTCCCCGTACTTCCGGAGCTTTAGGCTACACAATGCAAGTGGAAGAAGAGGAACGATACTTATTAACAAAAGAAGAGCTGTTTAATAAAATTGTGACATTGACCGGCGGAAGAACGGCAGAAGAAATTGTTTTCCAATCCGTTACATCCGGTGCCGCCAATGATATTGAACAGGCGACGAAATTGGCGAGGGCGATGGTTACCCGCTACGGCATGAGCGAGCACTTTGGCATGATGGGCCTTGAAACGGTCTCCAACGTATATTTAGGAGGGGACAGTTCTCTCATCTGTTCCGATGAAACGGCAGCCAAAATCGATGAAGAAGTGCAAAACATTATTGAAAGCGCCCATGAAAAAGCGCGCCAAATTCTCACAGAGAACATCGACAAACTCCATGAATTGGCAGAGTATTTGTTGGAGAAAGAGACGATCAGCGGGGAAGAATTCATGAGCATTTTGGAAAACGAACCCGTTGTAAGCCAATAAATTATTGAAATAAAAACCAAGCGGCCTTGATAGTTCTACTTCAAGGCCGCTTGGTTTTTATATTGTTTGTTGAATGTTTGTTTTTGCCACGCTCATCATCAACTTGATGCGGTTGACTTGGTTCACTTTGCTGATGCTGGCATCATAATCGATGGCAACGAGATTGGCATTTGGATATTCTTTTTTGATTGCATTGAACATGCCTTTGCCGACAATATGGTTTGGCAAACATCCGAATGGCTGCACACAAACGACATTTTGCACTCCGGCATCCATCAATTCCGCGATTTCCCCAGGCAATAGCCAACCTTCGCCCATTTGGTTGCCAAGACTTAAAAACTTCGAAGCTTTTTCGGCAATTTCATGGATTTCAAGCGGTGCTGAAAAAAGCCCGCTTTCTTGCAGCGCTTTCCGTATAGGCTTACGGTAAAACTCAATAAATTCAATGGAAATATTGCCGAAGATGGAATCCATTTTCGGGAATCCAAAATGTTGCGCTTTGTATTTCCGGTTGTATAAACCGTATAAGAAGAAGTCGATAAAATCAGGAACGACCGCTTCGCCGCCTTCTTCTTCGATAATTTCCACCACTTGGTTATTGGCGAATGGATGGAATTTGACTAAAATTTCCCCCACGACTCCGACTTTCGGTTTCTGTTCATTCGTTACTTCAATGCGGCTAAAATCATCAATGATGTGTTGAATTAATTTTCTATATTCTTTCATAGAGAAGTTGGGAAGAATATATTTCGATTGTTCCAGCCATTTATGATAGACGGCTTCGGTGGACCCTTTCACCACTTCATAAGGTCTTACCGCCAGTTTCAAACGGAGCAGCAAGTCCCCAATATTGGCGGCAATGATCAGCTTTTTCGCAAGAGGCAAGGTGATTCTAAAACCTGTATGTTTCTTGCCGCTGATGGATTTGGCGCTGAGGGAAAGTACAGGCACTTGTCCCATGCCGGCGTTTTTCAATGCTTTTTGGAGTAATGCAAAATAGTTGGTCGCGCGGCATCCACCACCAGTTTGAGACATGATCACGGCCGTGCGGTCCAAGTCGTAATGGCCTTTTTTCAAATTGGCAATTAATTGGCCGATGGTAACGATGGCTGGATAGCAAGCATCGTTATTCACGTAACGCAATCCTTCTTCAACATCCTTTTCTGACACTTTCTCCAGCACCTTGATTTGATAGCCATGCTGATTGAAGGCTTCTTCAAACAGCTTGAAGTGGGTTGGAACCATTTGAGGCGCCAAAATGGTGTAAATTTCTTTTGCTTTCTTATCAAAAATGGCTTCTTCTTTTTCTACTGCATTTTTTTGTGCGATTCCCAGATTTTTATTGTTTTTCCGTTCTTCAATCGCCGCCTTCATGGAGCGGAGCCGGATGCGGGCGGCGCCTAGATTAGAAATTTCATCCATTTTAATCCAAGTGTAGAGTTGATTATCTTGTTCCAATATTTCTTGCACGGCATCCGTTGTAATGGCGTCAAGGCCGCAACCAAAGGATGTTACATGCAATAATTCCAAGTTCGGGTGTTCTTTCACGACTTCTGCCGCTTCATAAAGCCGTGAATGGAAAGTCCACTGGTTCACCACTTCATCCCGGGATCGCAACGGTGCCAAATGGCTGACGGAGTCTTCTGTCAAAACGGCCATGCCAAGCCGGATGATTTCATCGGGCAAATCGTGGTTGATGGCAGGATCGATATGATATGGATGTCCCGCCAAAACGATGCCGATTTGATCTTCCTCCTCCAATTGTTTAATGATTTCTTCTCCCCGTTGTCTTAGCCATGCGTTAAATTGGATGTCTTCCTGTCTCGCTTTTTGCAAGGCGTATTTAATTTCAACTTTTGAAATATCCGGGAAGACAGCGCATAATTCATTGAACAAGGCGTCCTCTTTATGGATTGATAAAAATGGATTTAAGAATTTCACGCCATTTTCCAAAAAGACTTGTTCCATATTGACGCGAATCACTTCAGGATAAGAAGCGACAACCGGACAGTTATAATGGTTTTGCTGCGTTCTTCTCTCCAATTCTTCATAGACGATGGAAGGATAGAATATGATTTTGACACCTTTTTCGATCAAATTCATAATATGGCCGTGGCTCAATTTGGCCGGATAACAAACCGATTCGGAAGGAATGGTTTCAATGCCTTTCTCAAACAGTTTTTTGCTCGATTTATTGGATAAGACCACTTCAAAGCCAAGCTCTGTAAAGAATGTATGCCAGAATGGATAGTTTTCATATAAATTCAAAACGCGGGGGATGCCAATTTTCCCTCGAACCGCTTCTTCCTCCGGGAGGGATGGGCGGTTAAATAATTTTTCGTATTTTTCCTTTGCCAAGTTTGGCAAAGTGCTTTTCGGTTTTTGTATTCCGGCGCCGCGTTCGCAGCGGTTTCCAGTGATGAATGTCCGCTTGTCAGGGAAGCGGTTGATCGTGATCGGACAACGGTTTTCACAGAGACCGCAACGGCTGTGGGTGATTTTTACTTGGAAATCATATAATTTTGTTTTTGGAATTAATGTCGTAGTTTCTTCCCCGTTCCAGTTTTTCTTTGCTACAAGGGCGCATCCATAGGCGCCCATGAGCCCGGCCAGGTCAGGACGGACCACTTCTTTGCCGGTCATTTTTTCAAAGGCTCTTAAAACCGAATCGTTTAAAAAAGTGCCGCCTTGAACGACGATTTTATCCCCTAATTCTTCGACAAATTTCAATTTAATCACTTTATATAAAGCGTTTGTCACGATGGAGTAGGCGAGTCCTGCCGAAATGTTATCAATACTTGCTCCTTCTTTTTGCACTTGTTTGACCCGGGAGTTCATGAAAACGGTGCAACGGGAGCCCAAATCCACCGGCGATTTGGCAGTAAGGGCAAGTTTCGAAAACTCTTGCACACTTTGGCCCAATGTTTCCGCAAAACTTTCCAGGAAGGAGCCGCATCCTGCTGAACAAGCTTCATTTAAATGGATGCTGTCAATCACACCGTTTTTAATTCTGATGCACTTCATGTCTTGTCCGCCGATATCGATGATAAAGTCCACATCGGGCTGGAATTTCTTTGCCGCTTGATAATGGGCGATGGTTTCAATGAGACCGTCATCCACTTGATAGGCGGTTTGAATTAATTTTTCACCATAGCCGGTAACAGCGGAGCGGCGGATCTTCACCTCTTTTGGCAGCTGTTCGTATAATTTGGCCAATCCTTCCCGCACTGTTTCAATAGGGTTGCCTTTGTTTTTTTCGTAGAAGGTGTATAACACTTCATCTTCTCCGCCAATCAATACCATTTTCGTTGTGGTAGAACCGGCATCAATGCCCAAGAAGGCGTTTCCTTGATAGTCTTTTAGCGGGGCTTTTGGCACTTTCGCTTTGTCATGTCGCTGTTTAAAGGCGGCATAATCTTCTTTTGTTTCAAAGAGCATGCCGTTTTTATTAACATTGGAAACGCTTACAACCGGTTTTGAGTGGCTGAGGATACCAATGATTTCATTGATGTTGATGGCGTTTTCCTGCTGGCATTCCAAAGCGGCGCCCAATGCCACGTAATAATGACCATTTTCATTATGCAAAACTTGTTCATCGGTCAAACGGAGGGTTTCGATAAACCGTTTCCGGAGCTCTGTCAAAAATGTCAATGGACCGCCGAGGAAAGCGACATTACCGCGAATAGGACGTCCATTGGCAAGGCCTGCAATGGTTTGGTTGACCACCGCCTGGAAGACGCTTGCTGCAATATCTTCTTTGCGGGCTCCTTCATTTAATAATGGTTGTACATCCGTTTTGGCAAACACGCCGCAGCGGGAAGCAATCGGGTAAATTTTTTCGGCACCTTTCGCCAGTTCATTTAATCCGGCGGCATCGGTATTGAGCAGGGCGGCAATCTGGTCGATAAATGCACCTGTGCCCCCCGCACAGGCCGTATTCATTCGCTGTTCAAGCCCGTTTGTCAAATATATGATTTTGGCATCTTCTCCACCAAGTTCAATAATGACATCGATATTCGGTTGAGTCGCCTTTACTGCTTCTGTACAAGCAATGACTTCTTGAATAAATGGAATACCTGTTTCTTCACAAATGCCAAGTCCCGAGGAACCGCTGGCATTCATTTTCAATTTCGCATTCGGAAATTTTTCAGCCACCGTTTGAAGCAAAGATAAGGTTGTATTTTTGATATCGGAAAAGTGTCTTTGGTAAGCTTTATGTAAAATTTCTTTTTTGTTGTTCAGTACTACGAGTTTTGCTGTTGTCGATCCTACATCTAAACCGATTTGGAGTTCCACTGATATCACTCCTTCTGCAAATTTTACTGGTACTAACATGATTTAGAGAAATATTGCTGTATCAGAATATCCACCTGGGTTTCAATATTGTTTGAAAAGGGGTACCCCGTGACATATTCATAAATGGGGTCAATTAAATTTGGCAGCAAAGTAGCCCCTATCAAATGGGACATCATAATGGTCAACCTTTTTGGATCTTTTTCGCCAGAAGCTTCACTGATGGCGTTTTTAAATTTTTTCATTCCAATGGCATTGAGGAAATCGAAATATTCCATTTGGCTTTTAAAAATTAATGGATTCTCTTGTATCACCATATGGGCGATGAAAGGATATTGTTGAAAAATGCGCGCATATTGGAGCAAGAACCCTTTTATTTGTTCCGTTGATGTTAATGAAGGGTCATCGAAAATGGTAAAGGTGTCTTTCAAAGAAGTAAGCAGGGATTGGATTGCTTCGCTTATTAAATTTTCCTTTGAGCCAAAGTAGTAATTGATTAATGCGACATTGACGCCGGCGATCTTTGCGATTTTCCGAATGGTGACCCTTTTGATTCCTTCATCCTTCATCAAGTCCAACGCGGCATTTAATATGGCCTGTTTTGTGGTGTAATCTTCTTTATTTTTCATTGCTTCCCCCCCGCCTCAAAAAAGTTAATCAGTGTTTTAAACGTTGTTTAACTAAAATATAACAAAATTTGACACGTATAGCTGTTAAACTTGTATGAAATTTCCGAATATTTAATATAATAAACGTAAAAACTATGAAAAAAATAATAACCTGCTTTGCATTTGACAGGCAAAGCAGGTTATGAGTATCAGTGATTAGCAGGTTATTTTTTGTAAGCGATTATTAATAGGTTTTAAGACAGTCAGGCATGTTTATTTCTTGTATGGGTTGGATAGATCCATACCGTCCAACGATAATCCAAGGGCTTTTGCGACACCTTCGCCATAAGCAGGATCTGCCAAGTAGCAGTGTAAGATATGACGGCGTTTAATGAATTCTTCGACACCTTCCATATTACGGGCAGTGTTTTCAAATAGGCGTTGTTGTTCATCGGCAGACATCAAGCGGAACAATTTTCCTGGTTGTTCGAAGTAGTTGTCATCGTCTTCACGGAAATCGTAAATGTCTGCATCGCCTTCAAGGGCTAATGGCGGCTCTTTTAAGTCCGGGTTATGTTGCCATTCGCCATAGCTGTTTGGTTCATAGCTTAATGTGCTTCCCAGGTTGCCATCGAAACGCATTGCACCATCGCGGTGGAATGAGCGGAATGGACATTTTGGTGCGTTGATTGGCAACAAATAGTGGTTTACACCCAAGCGATAGCGTTGTGCGTCAGCGTATGCAAAAATACGGGCTTGCAACATACGGTCCGGTGAATAGCCGATGCCAGGCACGATGTTGGATGGTGAGAATGCCGCTTGTTCTACTTCGGCAAAGTAGTTCTCTGGGTTTTTATTAAGTTCGATTTCACCAACTTCAATAAGTGGGAAGTCCTTTTTATACCATACTTTTGTCAAGTCGAATGGGTTGTAAGGCATTTCTTTTGCCTGTTCTTCTGTCATCACTTGGATGTACATTTTCCATTTCGGATAATCGCCGTTTTCAATGGCGTTGTAAAGGTCGCGTTGGTGTGAATCCGGGTCTTTTCCTCTTACTTCAGCTGCTTCTTCATCTGTCAAGTTTTTGATGCCCTGTTGCGTAATGAAGTGGAATTTCACCCAAACACGTTCGTTATCTTCGTTGATGAAGCTGTAAGTATGCGAACCAAAACCGTGCATATGACGGTAGCTTGCAGGGATACCGCGGTCAGACATGGTGATGGTGATTTGGTGTAATGCTTCAGGAAGCAATGTCCAGAAATCCCAGTTGCTGTTTGGATTATGCATATTTGTACGTGGATCGCGTTTTACCACGTGGTTCAAGTCAGTGAAGTGCAATGGATCGCGGAAGAAGAAAACAGGTGTGTTGTTGCCGACCAAGTCCCAGTTACCTTCTTCGGTATAGAATTTAATGGCAAAACCGCGGATATCACGGACTGCATCCGCATATCCCCGTTCACCGGCCACAGTAGAAAAGCGGATGAATAGCGGAGTCTTTTTCCCGACTTCTGAGAACATTTTTGCTTTCGTATATTTTGTAATGTCATTTGTCACTGTGAATACACCGTGCGCTCCTGAACCTTTGGCGTGCATGCGTCGTTCAGGAATCACTTCGCGGTTGAAGTTTGCAAGTTTTTCGATTAACCATACGTCTTGTAATAATACCGGACCTCTTTTTCCGGCAGTCATTGAATCGTGGTTACTGATGACCGGAGCACCGTTCGCTTTTGTAAATTGTTGGCGTTTATTAAGATTGTTCGTCATAATATAGCCCCTCCTCATTTGTTCTTTGCTTGATTCTTAATATAGCATAGGTAAATTAAAATGTCTACTAAATTAGAATTATTATTTTTAAGAATTATTTACAAAAATATTAATATATTTTTAAGATTGATGAATTCTTCATTTTTTCTTCTGAAGTATGTAAAATCAAACGATAATTACAAATGTTCCAACAGTGATAATATTGATTGGAGGAGGGATAATTGAAAATGTAAAAAATTAAATGATAATAAAAGAGGGTGTCATCAATACGATGAACACCCATTATTTGGAATCTAAAATGATTTCAATTAATTCATCCCGGTCAATCAAGTAAACATCATTGGATTCCGCCAATTTTTGAGCCTGTTTTGTA
Source organism: Ureibacillus suwonensis (assembly GCF_042655065.1). Classification (NCBI taxonomy): domain Bacteria; kingdom Bacillati; phylum Bacillota; class Bacilli; order Caryophanales; family Caryophanaceae; genus Ureibacillus; species Ureibacillus suwonensis. The sequence goes on along the minus strand of NZ_JBHSNQ010000186.1, from coordinate 2,209 downwards.
AAATAGCTGTTAGTAATCACCCAGGCTTCCGTCGCATCATACATTTTTAAAGCGCCGATCACTTCTTGGACCGCTTTTACACCCACCGTACCGGAATATCTTTTTGCCTGGACGGCAATCGTACTTTCCCGATCTTGCAAAATAAGATCGGCGCCATAATCTCCTGAACTTTTTGTATAGGCCACTTTAAATCCACGCTTTTTAAAGAGCATCCCCAAATACTCTTCAAACTCTTCGCCGGACATTTCATCTATTTGTTTTATACCCGCTTTTCGAAGACGCAAAACCCGTCTTGTTTTCCACCATATTTTTATAAGAAAAAAGGTGAGCAGAAATACCCCTAAGGTAATCAGCGTGCCTTTCAAAGATTTTGTATAGTACCAACCGATGCAGGCAACACAGATCAGTAAAAGCCGAAACAAAGTCTTTCTGAATTTATTTTTCCTTTTCGTTCTTTTTGCCAACAGTCTTTACCCCTTACTACCATACTTATCATATATAGTACCATAAAAAGGGTACATATGTTTGCGTTTGTTAAATATACCGTTCTTTTGCACTGATGAAGGAAAAAACAAATAAAATAAGGGATGTTGCGATAAAGATGATGTTTGGCACAGTCCAGCTTCCCGTGATTTCCTGAATGAACCCGAACAACACGGGACCGACCGCTGCGATCAAATAGCCAAAAGACTGGGCAAACCCGGAAATTTCGGAAGCTTCATACGCATTTCTGGTGCGCAAAGTAAAGAGCATCAATACAAGGCCGAAAGAGGCGCCTGCCGCAAATCCCAACAAAATCATCCAAAGAACTGCACCTTTTGTCCATTGAAAGAGCAGTCCGCTGAAACCGATAAGGTAACAAATTGTGAAGAAATAGACAATTGGCCGCTGGGATGACAGTTTTTCCGCTAATATAGGAATGAAAAACGTCATCGGCATTTGGGAAAGTTGAAATATCGAAGTCATTAAACCGGCCTTTTCCAGACTGAATCCTTGTGATACCAAGATTTCCGGAATCCAGGCAGTGGAGCAGTAAAACAATAAAGATTGCATGCCCATGGCAATCGCAATCGCCCAAGCGAGAGGGGATTGCCAAATTTTCTTTCCGCCTTTTTGACTTTGCCCGGATTCGCTTTTGCCGATTCGTTCGCCTCTAAGAATCGGAATCCAAGCGATCATTGTGAGCAAACCGAACAGAACGGTACAACCGAGAGCCCCTTGCCATCCGGTGAGCTCCGCAACCGGTTGGCTGAAGGCGAGGGATGCAGCTGCCGATATATTCATTGCCACCGTATAAATGCCTGTCAATAAGCCCACTTGATACGGATATTTTGCTTTGAAAAAGCTTGGGAATAAAACATTTCCGAAAGAAATGGCGACGCCGACCAAAACCGTGCCCACAATCAATAAGCTGATGGTTCCGATGGATCGTATCAGGATCCCGATGGACAAAAGAATTAAAGAATAAAACAGTGTATACTCCATGCCCAATTTGCGTGCAATCTTTGGCGCAAAGGGAGAAACGGTGGCAAAGGCGAGAAGCGGAATGGTTGTCAAAAAACCTGCCAACGTATTTGAAATGCCCAAATCTTCACGAATATATGAAATGATGGTGCCTACACCTGTGATCGGAGTCCTTACGGTTGTTGCGAAAAAGATGATGGCAATGAAAAAAAGAAAAGTCGCAAAAGTAAAGTGAATTTTTTTAGTGGGGTATTCCCGTTCAATCTTCATAATAAACCTCCAAAAATTCAAAATAACAAAAATAATGTTATATTGAGCATTTTGCATATTTTTTGACCCAAGAGCCATAAGGATTTCAAAGACACAAAAAAGGACTTCACCCCTAAAATGTAGAATTTTTGAAGTGACGAAACCACAAAAATTCAAAAGGAGGAAGTCACTTTGTATATTCTACAAGAAAGCCTATTTTCCTTTGAAGAACTGCAAAAATTAGAGTCAAAAGAGAAATTACCTATCTTTTTTAGCTCGCTTGATTTACGCCCTTATGCTAAACAGTTGAGAAGTTCTTCACCCCGAGGGGCTGACGGTCATTCCAGAGAAGGGATTCTAAGGGCTCTCATCGCTGCCCCATTAGAAGGTATTGATACTTTTACTTCTCTTCACAATCGATTAAAAAATGACCTGCGTTTTCGTTACCAATGTGGTTTAGATATTAGCAGGCCTGCACCATCCATCTCTACTCTTA
>NZ_JBHSNQ010000185.1:0-35514 GCF_042655065.1 Ureibacillus suwonensis | reverse complement strand
GGTCCGCTCGACTTGCATGTATTAGGCACGCCGCCAGCGTTCGTCCTGAGCCAGGATCAAACTCTCCATAAAAGAAAATTTGATTAGCTCAAACTTTTGTCCGTATCCAATCCGTCGACGAGGGTCAACGAATTGGAAAATTTATATCATTAACGTTTCGGTGTTCAGTTTTCAAGGTTCATTTGACATGTTTCGTTGTCTTTCGACGACTTTTCCATAATATCATCTGTCAATCATGAAAGTCAACACTTTTTCATAAGTTTTTTTAGGAACGATTTTTCATTCAATAAAATCAGATAAAAAGGGGACAAACTGATGTTTCGTAAATTGTTCATTGCACTATTTATAATGGCAATTATCTTTTTGGTTTATCCACAGAAAAATTCATTGATTTCCGTTTTTCGAATGACCGATGAACCTCTTGTCATATCAAAAGGGAATTACGGACAATCATTAATAATAGAGATTTCTTTTACCCATGATGGATTCCCTGAATGGTTGGAGTCTCTCAATGCGCCCTATCCAATCTTAATGCTGGATGCAAGTTGGATTGAGCGTTCCCCTAAGCTGGTGGAAGTGATACAAAAGAAAAACATTCCCGCTGGTTTGTTGGGGGGATTGGGCAAAGAAGAATATAGCATAGAAGCCTTCAAAAAGGAAGTGGAAGTTTACGAGAAATATTTTGGCAAGAAACCGCTATGGTTTATGACAAGGGATTATGAATTTCCCGAAAATCTGAAGCAGGCAGTTTTTAATGAAGAAATTAATTTATTATCACCATCCCACATATACGACGAAGGAAAAAAATACAACGACGTAAAAGGGGCCATCGTTAGTATTCAACTCCACGAACAAACGAAGCCCGATTTTAAAAAACTCTCTGAATTCATGAAAACCCATAAATTTATCTCTTTGGAAGAAAACATTTTCGGTTATTCCATCAAATCCACAAAAATGCCATGACAATGGATGCCATCCCCTTAGCTGTATTATTTACAACTAAAATAAATGTATCTGCCTGGTAATCAACGTTTATGAAAAAATTGTCCAAAAGGGTTAAAAAACTGCCCGGAACTTTTTCCGGACAGTTTTTCTATTGCTTCTTCAGACTTTTTTAAACAGCGGAAGCATCTTCATTTTGACTCGTTTGCAATATTTTTCATATTCAACTTTTTCTGTTGTCTCGCTTTTTTTCGTTCCTCTAATTTTTTACGGTCTTCATCTGATTTTTTATTATATTTTGGCAAAGCTAATATTTGATAAGCGTTTACAGCCACCAAAGGGAACAACAACAAAGCAACATATGTATCAATATTGCCTTTGCGTCCCATCAAAGGAATAATCCATTCTAATGATGTGATAACAATCATAAAGAACATTGCCGATATCAAAATATGCTTTTTGCCGGTCAATTGGACTTTTTTGATTGCTGTTGCAATTGCGCCGGAAATCAGGAGTATCAGCAAACCGATATAAAACAGCCAATCTTTCACATTTTCAGCGGCAGGGGCAAAGCGGAAAATAATCAAATCTCCTATAACGACAATCATCAGCAAAACTTGTACCCAGTTCCATAAGGTTAACGTTCTGAAAACGCCAACCCCAATTTGATGAATGGTCAAGTAAGCAAAGAAGCCTGCTTGAGCAATTACGCTCATGGTGAAGCCCAAAAAAATCATCCAAAGAAAAGCAGCAAGGAATTCTCCGATTTCTCCTGCAGCCAAGTAATCATTAAAAAAATTCCAACGAATGATGAGACCTGCCACGCCTGTGACGATACCGCCTATGAGCATACACATCAAGAAAAATTTAAACCAATTTCGTATTGTCACAATAATGCTCCCCTTATTTTTTTCACTTTAATCATTATTTTATCAATGGTTTTTTAAAAAAGCTATCCAAGTTCTAAACATGTACATATTTATTAAGAGAAATGTGAACAATAATGAAAAATAGAGCCTTTATATAGAAAGGACTGAGAAAGGTGAATAATCCCCTGTTCAATCGATTGTTAACCCTGTTGTTGATATTGATTTTGCTTGCGAGTTGTTCTGAATCACCGAATGCGCAACCTTCTTATGAAGAAGTGAAAAAAATCGTTGTTGATGCGATTCAAACAGAAGAGGGCAAAAAGGCGATACGGCAATTATTAGAAGATCCCAGCTTCAGGGAACTGGTGGTGCTTGAGCATGACGAAGTGGAAACAGCTATCAACAACTCATTGATGTCAGATCAGGCTTCCGATTTCTGGAAAAAGACCTTTGAAGATCCGAAGTTTAAGGAATCGATGGCGAAAAGCATGAAAGAACAGCAGACCGAAATCATGAAGCAATTGATGAAAGATGCGTCCTTTCAAGAAGACTTGATTTCTTTCTTTGGACAGCCTGAGATGAAGAAAGAATTGGAATCTATCCTAAAAAGCGCGGAATTGAGGAAAGAGATTGAAAAAGTGGTAATGGAAACAATTGAAAGTCCATTACTGCAAACAAAATGGCAAGAGTTGATTAAAAAGAGCGGTGAATCCGGTGGTTCTAAAGAAAAAGAAAAAGGAAAAGAAGAAAGTGGTGGACAAGAAGGGCAAGGACAAGATGGTGGAGGCAGCTAATACAGTTGATAAAACGATGTTTAAAAAGAGCGAATTGGAAAACTCAGCGTTTTCACAATTCGCTCTTATCTTTTATTGTTCCAATTTATCAATCACTTTTTGAGCAATATCCATATAAATTTTGCCCGTTGGATGGTCTGGTTCGTAAATGGAAGGTGCAAAATCTTCGTCATTCCAATCAGGTTGTCCTAACGGGATTTGTCCCAATAAATCCGTGCGCAATTCTTCCGCAAGTTTTTGTCCTCCGCCTTTGCCAAAGACATATTCCCGCTCGCCGGATTTTGACTCATACCAAGACATGTTTTCAATAACGCCAAGCACTTCATGATTCGTTTGAACCGCCATTGCTCCAGCACGTGCTGCGACAAATGCCGCTGTTGGATGTGGAGTTGTGACAATGATTTCTCTTGAAGCTGGCAATGCTTGGTGAACATCCAGCGCTACGTCACCAGTTCCCGGCGGCAAATCCAATAGAAGATAGTCGATATCTCCCCATTCAACATCGCGTAAGAATTGATCCAACACTTTTCCCAGCATTGGCCCGCGCCAAATGATCGGTGCGTTGTTTTCCACAAAGAATCCCATGGAAATGACCTTAACCCCTTTACGTTCCACAGGATAAATCCGATCATTTTTTACAGTTGGCATTTCTTCGATTCCCATCATATCAGGAACACTGAATCCATAAATATCCGCATCGACCAAGCCCACTTTTTTTCCTAAACGTGCTAAAGCAACCGCCAAATTGACGGATACGGTAGATTTTCCGACGCCGCCTTTCCCTGATGCAATGGCAATCACTTTTACTGTGGATAAAGGCGATAAAATATCATGCGTCTCTTCTTCTGTCGCTTTTCCGCGGAAACTTTCAATGACTTCAGCTGGCAGTTCTTCAAATCGAATTCCAACTGTGGAAGCGCCGGCTTCCTTTAACTTCTCAACGATTTTCATCTGCAATTGCAATTGTTCCGGCGTATTTGTTTTGGCAATCGCCACTTTAACGCTTACATGATTTTTTTCTTCTTTTATTGATACATTGACGATACCGTTTGTTTCTTTCAGCGTTCTATGTAAAAACGGGTCTTCCAGTTGTCCTACAATTTCGCGGACTTGTTGTTCATTAATCACGTTAAACACTCCCCTATATATGCTTCCGATGATAGTATAAGTATAACACACCGATTGACTATTAATAGCTATATTTACACCGCTTATTCAATCTCCAAATTTACATAGTTTTCAATTCCGTCCACAATTGCATCCGCCATTTTTTCTTGATATTTTCCATCTGATAATAAGGCTCTTTCTTCCGGATTGCTCAAAAATCCCGTTTCCACAAGAACAGCTGGAACTTCCGCTTTTTTCAATAAGTAAATTTGTTTGATGGCTAAAGCTTCCCGATCGGTATTTTGCAGCTTTTCCTTAATGGAAGATTGGATGGCTTTCGCAAGCAGTTCGCTGTTTGGGTGACCTTCTTTATGGTAAAACACTTGTGCGCCTCTCCATTTTTCTTCCGGGATTGCATTTGCATGGATGGTGATGAAAATATCAGGATCGTTTTCTTTTACAATCTGTTCCCGTAAAAAGATATCTTGTTTTTTCCTCTCCCGTAAAGTGGCAAATTCTTCGCTAGGTGCATGTTCCGAAAGCACGTCTCCATCCGTTGTTCTTGTCATGACCACTTCCGCACCCAAACGTTTTAATTTTCTTTCCACTTTTTTTGCAATTGCCAGTGTAACATCTTTTTCAATTACATTTTCCGCCGATGCGCCTCCATCAATTCCTCCATGGCCCGCATCGATCACGATTCTCACCCCTCCAAGTGGCTCCGGAAGGAAAAATCGATTATCTGACGCGCTTGTCTCATACATCACCACCAACAAACAGCAGAGCAAAATGACAATTAGTGCAATCCATCGTTTCAAATCTACTACACCGCCTTTTGCAACCTTTTGCACTACTATACGCTGGAAGGAGGGCTTGTATGAGTAAAGAATATTGATATCTTTTAATGTAAATCTTTCTAGATTCGACGATGGCACGTTTCTCATCGTTAATATAAAAAAACGGTTGCAAATGAACCCGAACAAGTTGCAGCAAGTATTTCTCCCTTCATTAAAAAAAGCCGCCCCAAAGATATATAGGGGGCAGCCATTTTTAAAGGTCTTCTCCTTGAAGGGATTGTTTTTGCAATTGGGCATAAAATCCATTCAATTTCATTAAGGATTCATGGTTTCCTTGCTCAACAATTTCCCCATCTTTAATGACCAATATGCGGTCGGCACTTTCGATGGTTTTTAAACGATGGGCAATGACAAAGCTGGTACGGCCTTTCATCAAATTATTTAATCCTTTCTGGATATGCACTTCGGTCATTGTGTCGATGCTGGAAGTCGCTTCATCCAAAATTAAAATGTCGGGGTCTTTTAAAATGGCCCGGGCAATGGCAATGAGTTGTCTTTGTCCCTGGCTCAAGTTTTTGCCGCCCGATTCGATGATGGTTTCATATTGTTCCGGCAAATATTTAATAAACGAATGGGCATATGCGATTTTTGCCGCCCTTTCCACTTCTTCATCCGTCGCATCCAGTTTCCCGAACCGGATATTTTCTCTCACCGTTCCGGAAAATAAGTAGGTATCTTGCAGCACGACGCCAATGGAATCCCGCAAATGTTCCATGGAATAGGATTTTATATTCACACCATCAATCAAGATTTCCCCGCCTGTCACATCATAAAATCGGCTCAATAACTGGACAATCGTTGTTTTTCCTGAACCCGTCGGACCGACAAGGGCAACGATTTCACCGGCATTCACTTTAAAAGAAAGATTTTTTAATACCGGCTTATCTTTTACATAATGAAAACTGACATTGCGGAATTCCACATTTCCTTCCAATGGACGTTTGGGAAGGGCATGTGGGGAATCCATCACTTCAACCGGTTCATCCAATATTTCAAATACCCTTTCTGCACCGGCGATGGCCGATTGAAAGGTGTTCAATAAGTTCGATAATTGATTGATTGGACGGAAAAATTGTCTTGCATAAGTTAAGAAAGAGGCAATCACCCCCACCGAAACAAGGGAGTTCACCGCCAAAACCGCACCTGCTCCAATGATTAATCCTTGCCCAAGGTTATTGATAAAGTTATTCGTCGGACCCAACAAACCGGATACAATTTCTGAGCGCATCGCGGAATGGCGCAGTTTTTCATTTGCTTGACCGAACTGTTGAATCGTCTGTTGTTCTTTCCCGAAAAGAGTCACAATTTCCGAATTGGAGATTGTTTCTTCAATATATCCATTCAGATTTCCCAAATCCCGTTGGCGATTCCGATAATTCACGCTGCTCCGTTTGATAATTTGCTTTGTCGCGAAAACAATTAATGGAATCACAAGAAGAGTCACAATCGCCAGAATCCAATTTAAATACAACATCGCAATGGCTGTTCCAACAAGCGATAATATAGACGATATAATTTGAATAACGCTTTGGGAAAGGGCGAAATTCAAATTGTCGATATCGTTTGTCATACGGCTCATCAAATCGCCTTGCTGTTTTTGGTCGAAAAACGGAATGGGCAATGACTGCAATTTTTCAAACAGCTCAAGCCTCAAATTTTGAATGGTTTTTAATGATGCCCGAATCATGATAAAGGTTTGCAACCAAGTAAAAAGGGAAGATGAAATGAAAATGGCGGCAAGCAATAGTCCCATTCGGACAGTCCCTTTTATATCGAGAGGCAAAATATAATGGTCGATAATGTATCCAATCATAAAAGGTCCTAAAATATTTAATATGGATGTAATCACAACAAGAAAAATGACGCTGATAATGCTTATCCTTTGTTTCTTTAAATAACTCCAAATCCGTTTGAGGGTGGCCTTTTGATTTTTTGCCTTTGCAGCCGGCCCATGACCCCTGCCCGGACCACGGCCTCTGCCGGAAAGGGATTCCTGCAATCTATTCATAGAGCACACCTCCCTTTTCAACTTGAGTTGCAACAATTTCTCTATAATGTTCACTTGTTTTCAATAATTCTTCGTGGGTTCCTTGTGCCACAATGCGTCCATCTTCCAAAACCAGGATGAGATCGGCATGTTTAATCGAAGAAATCTTAGATGAAACGATAAACTTCGTGCTTCCTTCAAGCGCTTCCTTCATATTTTTTCGGATCACTTTTTCCGTAATACTATCCACTGCTGAAGTTGTATCATCCAAAACCAGAATTTTCGGTTTCCGGATTAATGCACGGCTCATGGCCAACCGTTGTTTTTGACCCCCTGATAAATTGGTTGCCCCTTGGGTCAATTCATGTTGTGTTTTTTTATCCAGTTTTTCCACAAACTCATAAGCATTCGATGCGACCAGTGCCTCTTGAATTTCCTCTTCTGTTGCATCACTTTTTCCGTATTTCAAGTTTTCTTCAATTGTTGTGGAAAACAATGTTGCTTTTTGAGGTGCAAAAGCCAATGAGCCTCTCAATGTTTCAATGTCATATTGCCGGATCGGGATGTCATCGATGTAAATCGTTCCTTCATCCACATCCATTAGACGGGCAAGCAATTTGATCAATGTGGATTTCCCGCTGCCGGTCATGCCGATGATTCCTACCGTGCTGCCCGCTTTCGCTTCAAAGGTAATATTTTTTAACACCGGTTCCACCTGTTTGTTATAAGAGAAACTTACATTCTCAAATCGCACATCTCCTCGGATTTCTTTTTTCACCGGATTTTCCGCGTTTATAATATCCCGCTGCTCCTCCAACACGACAACGACACGTTCCGCGCTCGGAATGGCCCGTGCGATTTGAATGAGTACGTTGCTGGAGCTCATTAGTCCGTTCATGATCATCATCAAATAGTTGATGAAGGCCACAATGACCCCGATTTCAATGGCGCCCGCTTCCACCTTTACTACTCCGAGCATAAGCGCCAAAACAATCCCGATATTGACAACAAACTGCGTGATCGGCGTCAATGCGGCAATGACTTGATCGGCGGTCATATTGCGCTTCGCCAATTCTTCGTTGACACCTGCAAATTGCTTCACTTGATGGCGCATGCGGTTAAAGGCTTTAATGACACGGATGCCTGATAAATTTTCCTGTACACGGGTATTCACAACATCGATCGTTTCCTGGACTTTCCGGAATAATGAAATCGATAATTTAATAAACACATATAAACAGACGATCAGGACAGGGACAACATAAAATAATACGGAAAATAAATCTCTTGCCGTAAAGAAGACGACCACGACAGCCCCGACAAACATGAAAGGGCCCCGGACAAATATTTTCAACAGCATGTTTAACGCCCTTTGCAGCATTTCCACATCATTGGTCAAGTTCGTAATCAGTTTCCCCAACGTAAATTTGTCCTTATTGCTGTTAGAAAAATAGGTGATGGTTTCATATAAATCTGCCCGAATATCGGATGCAAAGTTGACGGCCGCTTTCGAACTGAAATACGTGCAGCCCGCCCCTCCAAACCATCCTATAATTGCACATACCATCATTGCAGCAAACATCACCATGATATGTGTTGGGTCCTTTGTCGCGATCCCTTCGTCGATTATTTTTTGCATAATGGTCGGCTGGATCAAATCCATTGCCACTTCCAATATCATGAGGATTGGCGCCAATATCGCAAAATGCTTATAGGGCTTCAAATATTTTGAAAGTTTTATCGCTGCATGCATGTTCTAACTCCTTCTCCACCTTTGTATCAGCAACTATGTATACATATGTTTACAGATGACCACCCGAATTGTATACAACTGTATAGATGATCGTCAAACCAATCAGCTTCTACCGATTCCAACGTTCAATTTACTTTTCATGCAAAAGATTTAAAACATCTTGACGAAACTTTATTTTCATCATACATTATTTAGAAAAAGAATATCCACGTAATTAGGTGCCCTTTATGGGAGAATAGGGAATAAAGTGAGAATCTTTAGCGGACCCACCACTGTATGGGGGAGCAATATGGAATATGCCACTGGGAAACTGGGAAGGCCCATAGTTGCGATGAACCTGAGCCAGGAGACCTGCCTGATTACTTGAAACATACAGTACGATGGTAAAGTCTGTAGTTTATTTGGCATGCCAATAAACTGCAGACTTTTATTTATTATTGAAAAAATTAATTGATGGGGGAATTGAAATGGAACTATTGCAATCAACATTGCAAGCTATTCAACCAGTAAACAAAGAAATCATGAAACAGGCGAGGGAAAAAGTGGATGCCCTTTGCAAACCGCCAGGCAGTTTAGGAAAATTGGAACAAATCGCGGTACAACTTGCCGGGATTACGGAAAAACTGGAGCTGGATGTATCCAATAAAGCGGTTATATCATTGGCCGCCGATCACGGTGTCTATGAAGAAAATGTATCCAATAACCCTCAAATTGTAACGGTGATGCAGTCCATTGGTTTCGCCAAAGGGTTTACCGGTGTGTGCGCCATTGCAAGAGCGGCAGGAGCCAAAGTGGTTTCTGTCGATGTCGGCATCAATGCCGATTTGCCGGAAACTTCTGGCGTAATTAATAAAAAAGTACGATACGGGACTGCGAATATGGCCAAAGAACCGGCTATGTCACGGGAAGAAGCCATCCGGGCCATTGAAGTGGGCATCGAAGTGGCCAATGATCAAGTAAAACAAGGGGTCAACGTTTTAGCAACCGGGGAAATGGGCATTTGCAATACCACAGCAAGCAGTGCGGTTTTAGCGGCTCTTTTTGGCTATGACCCTGGTGAAGTAACCGGAATGGGGGCGGGTGTCGATAGCATTCAACATAAAATTGATGTAATTCGTCGTGCAATAGAAATCAATCAACCAAATCCTGATGATCCAATTGATGTTTTGGCGAAAGTGGGCGGATTGGAATTGGGCGGAATGGCCGGTGTCGTGCTAAGTGCCGCAGCCAACCGCATTCCGGTAGTGATCGACGGCTTTATTTCCACTGTTTCCGCATTAATCGCTTATCAATTGGAACCAAAAGTGAAGGATTACATTATTCCATCCCACATGTCAGAAGAACCTGGGGCAAAAATCGCCAGCGAATTATTGGGATTGGAGCCGATGTTAAACATGAACATGCGGCTAGGCGAAGGTTCCGGTGCAGCCCTTGCTTTCCCTATCCTGGACGCGGCATGTTCAATGATGAATACAATGACGACTTTGGAAGAGTCCAATCAATACATGCAACAAATCATGGAGAATCAAAGATCTTAAGACGGACGGCAAAATGGAAGGCTGTTTAGAAAGCGGCGCGCTTTTTCAACAGCCTTTTTTCATTATGGCTTTAATTCTGATAAAGCCATTCGATAAAGTTTGTCATCATTTTCCCCCGGTTTTCCCCGGCCATCCGTATTATTGGTTACAAAGTATAAATTATCCCCTTCAATGAATACATCCCGAATCCGCCCCAAACCGCTGATCACTTCTTTTGTTGTTCCTGCGTTTAAATCAAACTCCAACACCGCTTCCCCCCGTAATGCCGCAACATACAACTTCCCATCTGTATAGACCATCCCCGAAGGCGCCCATGTTTTATTGGAACCGGATGTAAACAATGGAGAAACCATGCCTTCCTTTTCCTCTTTCCCTTCGATGACCGGCCAGCCGTAATTTTTCCCCGGCTCAATCCGGTTGATTTCATCATTGGCACTATTTCCATGTTCACTTGCATAAAGGGTTCCATCCGGTGCCCAAGCGAGCCCTTGGGGGTTGCGGTGGCCGAAACTGTAAACATAAGAGTTCGGAACAGGATTATCTGAAGGAATGGAACCATCCAAATTGAGCCTTAAGATTTTCCCTCCAAGGGCATTTACATCCTGTGCGATGGATGACTGCAATGCGTCTCCGGCTGTCGCATAAAGCTTGCCATCCGGGCCAATTTTCAGCCTTCCGCCATGATGAACCGGCCCGCTCGGTATGTGATCGAGCAACACTTCTTCCTCAACCCATGAATCATTTTCCAGCCTCAACCGGACGATGCGATTAAATTGCCCCTTGGAATCCGTATAAGTGTAGTATGCAAATGCCTTGTTGGACTCTTGGAAATCGGGGGCTAAGACAAATCCTAACAAACCGGCTTCTGATGCTGTGGAAAGGGGCTTTTCCAAATTGACGGACTGCCTTTCCACCCGCCCATTTTCAATTTTCACCACATTTCCGACCCGCTCCGATAAATAAAAAGTGTTTCCTGACTTGTCAATGGACCATGGTATTTGAAGATTGCTCGCAATGACTTCCAGATTATTGCCCGAAGAGGTTTCCACGGCTTTCGGAGGTTGTTTGGGCGAACAAGCGGATAATATGAACACAAACCCGACGAATATGACAAACATTTTAATTCCCTTCATCGCTCTCATTACCTTCCTTGTTTGAATGAATCTCCAAAGCTTATTTATTTGCGACTTACCCAAAAAATTTGTTTTCAAAACCAATGGTAGCCAAAATCTTCCCATCTAATCCTACAAGACCAATAAAAAAAGGAACTGTTTCGGACAGTTCCTTCTAAACGAGGATATATCCAATCCCCTTCCGTTCCCCAAAGTATACTATAAAGAATTTTCTTTTTCTTCTTCACCAAGCAATGGATCCTTTCCATCATAAGGAGGAAAGATTTGCGGGTGCAGAAGGGCCGCCAACTTGCATAATCCTTGCAACAGTTTTGGAGAAGGACGGCAAAATAAGGCCTCTTCCAATATATAAAATTCGTTATTTTGAATGCTTTTCATTTCTTGAATTCCTGGGCGCTTCATTATCACTTTTGGATTCACTCTTTCTGTTTCAACACCTACCCATGCAATGCAAAACACATCCGGATTTCTCTTTTTTACTTCTTCCCATTCTGTTTGAACATTGGCCTCTTGAAAATCTTCAAATATATTTTTTCCCCCAGCAAGTTCAGCCAATTCCGTCAACCAATTTGTCGCACCAGGCGTAAAAATCGGCTTGGCCCACCATTCAAAATAAACGGTTTTCCTGTGTTCAACTTGTTGAGATAATTTCCGGTACTTCTCCAGCATATCCATAAATTTTTGATAAATCCTCTTTGCCTCATCCTCTGTATTTGTCATTTCACCAACGCATAGTAAAGTTTCCCCGACTTCCGCAAGGGTTTTTGGATTCGGCACAATTTGATACGGAATCTTCCGTTTTTCCAGTTCTTCAATATTCCGTTCCATTCCAGGGACGGAAAGGGAAGCTAATACTAAATCCGGTTTCAGCTCTTCCACCTTTTCTATATCAATATTTAAATCTCCGCCTAATCGCGGCAATTGTTCAATTTCTTTCGGCCAATCAGAATAATCATCAACCCCGACTAAAGAAGATGCCAAACCTAAATAGCCTACAAGTTCCGTATTGCTTGGACAAATGGAAATTAGACGCATTTCTCTCCCCCTCGTAAACTTTGTGAATGTATTTTTTCGATGCAGCAAGGGAAAATCCTCTCTTTTCAAAAAAAAAATGCCCAAATTCTTGCATGCAGCGAAGAAATTGAGCTTTTTTTCTTAGAAATGGGGAAATCTTATGCACTTTGTCTTCCCCAAATACGGTTGATCCAGTTTTCAAATAAGCCGACTGCCCGATCTAAAATGAAACCTGCCACCCCAATAAACACGATGCCCGCCATCACCAAATCCAATCTCATGGAATTTCGCGCATCGACAATCAAATAGCCAAGGCCTGATTGGGAGCCAACCATTTCTCCGGATACTAAGAAGATCCAGGCCGTTCCTACCGCGATATGGAGGCCATTGGCAATATACGGAAAAACAGCCGGGAAAATAATTTTTCTCAAAATTTCGAACTTCTTAATTTCAAAGTTTTGGGCCACTTTCAAATAAGTAGGTTCCACCTTTCTTACGGCTGCAACAGTGGACAATAATACCGGGAAAAAGGCGGCAATAAAGATGATGACAATGGCCGGAATATTCCCAATCCCAAACCAAAGCACGATAAACGGCGACCAGGCAATCGGAGAAACAGGACGCAACACTTGAACGATTGGGTCAATCACGCCCCATAATAAAGGAATTCTTCCAAGAACCAGTCCCAATAAAATGGCTACAACCACCGCTGATAGATAACCGGAAATGAAACGCAATAAACTTACTTGCAAATGAACCAATAATGTTCCGTCAGTAATTAAAGATACAATTCCTTCCCACACTAAAGAAGGCGGTGGAAACAAAGCGGCTTCGTAATCGCCCGCTACAACAATAAACTGCCAAGCCCCAATTAAAATGGCAAATCCTATAATGGCGTTAATGAAAAATTTATAGTTCTTCATTCTCTCACTTCGCTTTTTCTATAAAAGAATTGTTAACAAAGTCTTCATATGCCGGAGGATTATCGAAGAGTCCCATTTCCACCAGATGATTAGACAATTCTTCATAATCTTCCTGATTGATTTTTAAATCATCGTAAGAAATCCATTCTAAAGACAAATCAAGCACATTTTGTTCCACATTCAAATAATTGGATAACATGTCCTTCACATGCGCATCTTTTTGTTCGGCAGCATGGCCCGCCGCAATATAGTAATTCACAAATTCCTGTGCGAGTTCGCTTTCCTGTTCAATAAACTCTTTGCGCAATACTAATGAACAGTCAATGGAGTTTTTCCAAATTTCATTATCTTGATAAAGCACCTTTCCTTTATCTAGGGAGACGGATACGGCGCCAAATGGTTCTGCCACCACATAGCCGGATATTCTCCCTTCAGAAAGAGCGGCCGGCATTTCCGCAGGCGGCAATTCCACAACATTTACATCTTCATATTTCAAACCGTTTTGTTTCAACAATTGATAAAGTAATACATTTTGAGTCGAGAATTTATGCGGAATGGCAAAACTTTTTCCTTTTAAATCTGCAACTTGATTAATATCTTTGGAGACAACCACCACGTTGCCATCACGATGTCCTAATGCCACAGCATTCAAATCAATGCCTTGTTCCTTTGCTTTCATGGCAAGAGTAATTAGCATGGATGCCCCATCAATGCGGCCTGTATTCAAAGCATCGGAAAGCTCAGTCCAAGAACCAAATTTAATGAGCTCCAAATTAAAGTTTTGATATTCTTCCAGTTCTTTTTCCACAAATAATGGCACCGCATGTGTTATTGGCAAATAACCGATTTTGATTGTTTTCTTTCCATTTCCGCTTGTTGCAGATGAATTCTCTCCTTCAGAATTGCAAGCATATAAACTTAATAGAAGAATCGTTGCAAGAACAAACAATAACCCTTTTTTAATTCGTTTCATGACTACCCATCCAATCTATTTTTTCATTTGCAAAAATTAAATATTGAACTCAATTAAAGTTTCAGGTCTGCTGAAGTGGAATTCTTTAAACACAATGTTTCGATAATACTGAAAATCTCCGTTGCTCCGGTCCCGGGGTTTCGTCAGATGGATCTTGATTTCTTTATGGATTCTTCCGGGATTCGGATGCATAATAAAAATTCTGTCGGATAAATAAATGGCTTCATCAATGTCATGGGTGACAAGAATCATCGTTGTTTTTTCCTGCTCCTGGATACGAAGCAATTCATTTTGCAAATAATAGCGATTAAATGTATCCAAAGCAGCAAAAGGTTCGTCCATCAATATCAATTCCGGTTGCAGGGCCAAGGCTCTTGCAATTCCCACCCTTTGTTGCATGCCGCCGGATAATTCATGTGGAAACATATTTTCTTTCCCTTGCAACCCAACTAATTGAATATAGTGCAACGCTTTCTCTTTTCTTTCTTTTTTATCTTTAATTGATTTTTCAAGCCCCAGCTCCACATTTTTTAACACGGTCCGCCAAGGGAGCAAACCGTAATTTTGGAACAGCATAATGCATTTTCTACTCGGCCCATTGACTTTTATGCCATCTAACAATACTTCCCCGCCAGACGCTTGTTCAAATCCGCCGATGATATTCAACAAAGTGCTTTTTCCACAGCCGCTTTCCCCCAAAATGGAGATGATTTCCCCTTTTTGTACAGTAAAAGATATATTGTCTAATACTTGCACATCTTGTTTGTTCTTTTTGAAGCTTTTACTCACTTGATGAATTTGAATCATTGGTTGCCGATCCGGAACCATCCCATCCACCTCCCACCTTTAAAATCATAAATGTATATAAGATTACTTAGTTTTATAATTTTAAGTTATTTTATTATACTTTGTAATATTTTTCAACTACCTTTAAGAATTTTTTGAAAACATCCCTTTTCATAAAAAAAGCTGGCAATAGTGATAGGGTTTGTGAACCCCATCAACCTATTGTCAGCTTTTGGCTTATTCATTTTCAGCAGGATCGCTGACCGGAACGACAGCAATTTTATTTACCCGCTCTCCGGTTCTTTTTGAATAATATCCAATTTCTATCTCATCGCCTGTTTCTTCATCAACAATTTTTTTATAGCATTTTTTTAAATGTTTGCTTCCCCATATAATGAAGGCATTAAAAACATCCTCCAAATCTTTTCCGCTGTCCGTCAATTTATAGCAATAGCGGGGTGGGTGCTCCGAATATAATTCGGTTTCCACGATTCCTTGTTGTTCCAAATATTTCAGCCTCTCAGATAAAAGATTGGAAGAAATGCCCTTTAGCCCTTTTTTGATCTCGTTGAATAACGTATGTCCTGCTAAAATTTCGTGAATAATCAGCAGCGTCCATCTGTCGCCGATGATATTCAGCGATTGTGCAATATTGCAAGGAATATCGTATCGAGTTTTTGTTTCCATATTCAGCCTACCTCCGTTTTCCCAGTTTAACATAAAAATTATTTTATATACAAAGTTGATTTTTTTAACTAAGTATAATATTATAACCTTACAGGAAAACTAAAATTTAAATTTAAGCGAGGGGTTTATTAATGGGATTATATTTAGTTGAATCTTCCTTAAAAGGAATTGTATCTACAAAAGAAGAATTGAATCAGACTACAAAGTCACTGCAGGAAAAATTGGCAGCAAACAATGCGTCTTTAATTGAACTGCAAGTATCAAAAGATTTCACTCGTGCATTTTTTATCTTTGAAGGCGAAAAACGCGCCGATTTTACTGATGTGTTAAGAGAATTTTCCATCCCGGTTCAACTTGTCAAACCAGTCCGCCTGGTTGGTAAAGACTTGGAAGAAGTAAAGAAAAGCAATGAAGTTGTCAACTACTTAGTTGAATGGAATATCCCGGAAGATATAACGATGGATCAATACCTTGCCAGAAAACAGAAAAACTCTGTGCATTATCAGGAAGTGCCGGAAGTGAAATTCTCAAGAACTTATGTATGTGAAGATATGACAAAATGCTTATGCTTTTACGATGCGCCGGATGAAGAAGCTGTAAAACGCGCCCGTAAAGCCGTTCAAACACCGATCGATTCCATTACAGAAATTTTGCCTAACGAGTAAATGTTTTGCCCAACCTTTCCAAGTAGCAAACCAATCAATGGTTTTGCTACTTTTTTTAATTTTCAGTTGTTTTTTTATACAAGGTATAATAAAATAACTTTAAACTTACTAAACTAGTCTGAATTATTTGTTTTATTATAATTTATTTTACCTTCAATGGAAAGGGTTGTAGAGGTGAAAGCCATTGACGAAAAGCTTAGCGGAAAAACCGTTGCTGGAAAGCATCATCGAACAAAAGTTGAAACCATTTGTAAAGAAAATTGATACGGAAGCCTATTACGCGAGGGATTATTTGCTGGAGCTTGGAAAAGAAGGATTTTTCCGGTCGGAAGGCAAAACGGAAACAGAATACCTTTTAAAAGAAATGAGGTTGGTGGAAGAAACGGCGAAAGTTTGTATGACTACGGCATTTTGCCTTTGGTGTCACCTTGCCGGATTGACGTATATACGGAATACAAACAATTCGACCATCAAAAACCGTTTACTGCCTTTATTTGAAAATGGGGAACTTTTGGCTGCCACAGGCTTATCCAATCCAATGAAATATTATGCCGGGCTCGAAAAATTGCATTTATGTGCTGAGGAAACGGACGGAGGCTACATTCTTTCCGGCGTTCTTCCGGCTGTTTCAAATTTGGAGGAGAGCCATTGGTTTGGCACCATCGCGAGCGTCAGTGAAAGTAAACGGGTGATGTTTCTTGTTCCATGCAATGCCAAAGGGCTAAAACTCAAAGAAAAGGCCGGTTTTTTAGGCGTAAATGGCAGCGCCACATATGCTTGTCAATTCGATCAAGTATTTATTCCAAATGAGTATGTGCTTGCGGAAAATGCCGACGAGTTTGTCGAGCTGATTCGTCCGAAATTCATTCTATACCAAATCCCATTGGGCATCGGTATCATGAAAGCTTCTACTGATTCCATTCATAAAGTGAAATCAAGACAAAATGGGTGCAATCAATTTTTGCCGACACAAGCAAGTGATATTGAAGAAACCATCCATCAAATTGAAGAGAAACTCGAGCAATTACTGAAAAAAGAGTCTCTTCACTGGAAAGAAATCGCAAAAATTCGCTTGGAAACGGCCTATTCAACATTGGAAGCCACACAAGCAAGCATGCTTCATAACGGAAGCGCCGGATATTTGCAAGGTTGCGACCCTTCCCGCCGATTGCGCGAAGCCTATTTCTTTGCAAATTTGACACCAACCATCAAACACCTGGAAAAAGTTCTTTCCAACTAATACTAAATCGTAAAAGCTGCCCGAATCATTTACATCGGACAGCTTTTTAATTGATTAAAATCAATGATGCGATCGCTAATTCGTTCCAGCAAGGAAATGTGGTGACTGATGGCCAATACTCCGATATTCCGCTCTTTTACAAGCCGAATGAGGGCATGCCATATTTGCGCCTGTGTAATGGCGTCGAACATGCTGGTAATTTCATCGGCAATAATATACCGGGTATCGGGATGAAAGGCGCGGGCAATGCAAAACCTTTGCAGCTCGCCGCCGGAGAGTTCATGGGGCCTGCGATTGAACCACTCTCTTTTTATACCAAGGATATCAATGATTTCTTTATCCAGCTCCTCCACTTCCTCGATTGTTTCCGACAGCTTCCATTTTGGGTTGATGGCTTGTTCAGGATGCTGCCAAATCAACTGCACCGGATAAACTTTTGGAAAAACACTCTTTTCTCCGTCAATAATGACTTCCCCTTCAGCAGGGGAAAGGTAGTTCGCCATGATTTTCGCAAGGGTCGTTTTTCCAGAACCGCTTTTGCCGAACATGCCGACGATTTCGCCCCGTTCCAACGCAAAATTAACGTTTCGAAACAGCCATGTTGAACGATTGTACTGGAAACTGATATTTTTGCACTTAAGCATAAAAGCACCTTACCATTTCATATTTTCCGATCTTTTGTAATTCAGGCTTTTCCGCCCTGCATTTTCTCGTCGCGATTGGACAACGATCTGCAAAGGAACAGCCTGCCAGCTCTTCTGCAGGGGAAGGCTGTGAACCTTCAATAGGAATAAACCCGTTTTGCGGCAATGCATTCCAAAGCGCCCTTGAATAAGGATGACGGAATTTCCCGCCCTTCTTCAAATGTTTTCTGTCCACAATTTCAACCGTTTCCCCCGCATAGAACACCGCAATTTTATCTGCGATTTTCATTGCCGCTTCCAAATCGTGGGTAATCATGACCACACCCCGATGATCCCTTGCCAACATTTTTAATTGGAATAACAATTCGTCAAGCGCTTCCGCATCTAATCCATTGGTTGGTTCATCCGCAATAATCAGCTTCGCTTCACTTGCCAATGCCATGGCGATAAAAATTCTGCGAATCATCCCGCCTGAACATGCGGAAGGAATTTGGTGATATATCTCCGGATCCAATCCCACCTTCCGGAATATTTCTTCCACCGTTTTTTGCTTATTTTTCTGTTTCACCAATGCTTTTACTTGCTTTCCAATTTTCATCAACGGATCCAAAGCATTGGTCATTTGCGGAATAAGCATGATGTCATTGCCGCGCAGCCGTTTTTTCCTTTTCTCGGTCAGCGGTTGATTTTCGTAATTCACCGAACCTTCAATCACAGAATTTTTTGGCTGAATCCCCAAAATGGCATCCGCCAACAAACTTTTGCCTGACCCGCTCGCCCCAACAACGGCCACCACTTCTCCATGTTGAATCTGTAAATGAAAATCCCTTATGGCATACAAACATTCACGGGCAAACCCTTTATTAAACCGTTCAATCGTTAAAGACATGTTTTTTATTTCCAGCAAAAAATGGGTTTGCACTTGCTCTATCTCTTCATTTGTTTCATGTTTCAGTTCATAAACTATGTTCATTGATTAAATCCTTTCCTCAATTCGGATTCAATAATTTTCGCAGGTTATTTCCCAACACATCAAACATGACAACCATTGAAATCAATGATAATCCGGGAAACAGCACAAGCCACCACATGCCGGTCGTCAAATATTTCATTGATTCCGATAAAATAATGCCAATGGCCGGCTGTTCAGGCGATAAGCCAAATCCTAAAAAGGTGACGGCCGATTCATGCAATATGGCATGTGGAAACAATAATATAAATCCTACAAATAATTGGGGCATCAATTGCGGTAAGAAATGCCGCCTGATGATCCACATACGGGATTTTCCTAATTTCTTAGATATTTGTACATATTCGGCCGATTTGATTTGCATCAGTTCCGCACGCAAC
The DNA here is from genome assembly GCF_042655065.1 of Ureibacillus suwonensis. NCBI lineage: Bacteria > Bacillati > Bacillota > Bacilli > Caryophanales > Caryophanaceae > Ureibacillus > Ureibacillus suwonensis. The sequence goes on along the minus strand of NZ_JBHSNQ010000185.1, from coordinate 16,252 downwards.
ACCCGTGTCAGCGAAGGCCAATGGGTAAGAGCGATGCCAACCACAACGCCTTTTACTCCTCCACCTAATACAAAGGCAATTAAAATCAAAGCCACAAGGTGGGGGATGCTTAAAAACAAATCGATAAGACCTGTTACAATTGCATCGAAAAATTTGTTTATAGAAGATAACAAACTGAAGATAAGGGCTATTAATGTACTGATCGTTGCCGCCAGCAAGCCGACTTGCAAACTTAAATGAAGACCTAAAAATGTGCGGTAAAACATATCCCTTCCTAACCAATCCGTTCCAAAAAGGTGTTCGACGGAAGGGCTAAGATTTTTTTCACTCATATTCGCCTCGATCTGCTCATCACCGATCAAAAACCCGCTAAAAGCAATGATCAGAAATAACAATGCGGTTACGGTTAATTTCATCAACACCCGTTTGCGGTGGACCGTATTTCCAAGTCCAATTGTAATGGAATGATTTTTCATATCGCTTCACCATTTTTCATCCGTACATCGATGAGGTAATACAACAAATCGGCCAATAAATTGCCGATAAACACAAACAACGTACTAAATACAACGATTCCCAGCAACAGGGGAACATCACTATTCATTCCTGCTTGGACGATGGCTTGTCCCAAACCCGGATAAGAAAATACTTGTTCAGCTAAAATGGCCCCTCCAAACAATTCTCCAAATGAGGCAAAGTGCACAGAAATGGCAGGGAATAACGTATTTCGCAAACCATGTCTGGCAAAAAGCCGGAAACCTTCTTCCCCCTTTGCCCGTGCGAATCGTATAAATTCGGTGTTAAAAACGTCCATCACTTTTTGCCTTGTATGAAGGGTGATATTGGAAACGCCAATGATACTTAATGTCAAAGCAGGGAGCACCATATGCTTTATTTGATCCAGCCAGGTCACTTCATCTGATAGCATCCCGATCGGGGTCCCCAAACCAATCGGAAACAAGCCGAGCCACATGGAAAAGACAATCAGCAATAATATCCCTATCCAAAAGGCCGGGGTGGAAGCGAGGATGAAACAATAAGATTTGATTGCCCGGTCCATCCAAGATCCTTCGTTCATCCCCGCAATCACACCTAATGCGTAGCCAAAAATGCCGGAGATAATCCAGGAAATGGCCATCAGCATAAAGGAGGCGAGAAACCTTTCTTGAATGATGGACAACACCTCTTGCCGGTACAATAGGGAAGTGCCTAAATCCCCATGCAAAAACATATTCAACCAATTAAGAAATTGCTGTGTTTTTGATTCATCGACACCAAAATATTCAGCAAGTTGTTCCTTTTGCTCTTCGCTGACCACCATCATCTCCGCCCCGAGATAGGATTGGATGGGATCGACAGGAGAGAAGCTGACGAGTATGAAAGAGAACAAGACAACGGCAAATAGCAATATGGCAAATTTCAATGTGCGCAATAGAATAAATTTTCCTATATTCAAGAGTTGCAATGCCCTCTACCTTCTTTCCATACTCACTCTTCCCATGTCCAATCTGCAATAAATTCCGTTATCGGCCATCCGTGTCCATGGGGTTGTATCTTCTGTTCGCCTATATTCAAATGTTCATTCACAAAATATAAGTGCTGAAGATTCACCAACCAAACCCATGGAGCATCGCCCAGCGCGGAAAAGCCCGTTTCTCCATCCCATTGGGCTTTTTTCCAATATTCATTAGCTTCCTCCGGCGTTATAGCATGAATAGCCTGGTCCATATATTGGTCGACTTTTTTGTTCGAATAATAGTTAGCATTGGAATAGCCTTGACCACGGTATTTGCTATGGTACAGGTGGTAAATTTCAATCGGGTCATGGCTTCCCCATCCCATAACGACTGGCGTTGAATGCATAACTTCCTCGATTTCGCTCCAGCTTTTGCCTTCCGTGTTGACCTCAATGCCGATTTCTTTGGCCATTTGTTTAAATGCAATGGCCAACGATTGGCGCGTTTGGTCACTGGCGGGATATACCAATGTAAAACTTGCCTTCTCTCCGTCTTTTTCAAAAATTCCATCCGCGTTTTTCCGCCATCCGGCATCCATTAAAATTTGTTCTGCCGCTTCTATATCCCCATCTTCAAAAACGGTCTCTTCATTCCACCATGGCAGTTTATCCGCTACCGAAAAAGCAGGAGTGCCAAATCCTTCAAGAACATCTTCCACTAGCTTGTCCCTGTCAATGCCGATATTCAGCGCTTTTCGAATGGCCAGATCCGATGTAACCTCATGCCCAATTTCAATTCCTTTTTCAGCATCGTATCCCGGTTTTACGAAAGGCAGCATAATCCCCCGGTTATCTACACTATCCAGGGCGATTAACTTCATTCCAGAAATGGATTCTTTCGCTAAGTTTGGCGGAACGGATACAATATCCACCTGTCCCGCTTTTGCCGCTAAAAATGCGGCATCCTGGGATAAAAAGAGGAATGTTAATTTTTTAAAAGGAGATTTTTTTCCGTAATAATAAGGATTCTCCTCGACAATTAGCTGCTGCCCTTTATCCCATTGCACTAACTTATATGGTCCAGAGCCAATTGGATTTTCCCGATAGTTTTCAGAATAGGCATGTTTCGGCACAATTCCTAGCATTGTTAATGTGTATAAAAAGGTCGATTGGGGTCTTTCTAAAACAAATTTCACTGTTTGGGCATCAAGTTTTTCAATCTTTTTTAAGTTTTGTAAGTCCACCACTGATTGGCTGTTTTTGGCCGTTTCAAAGGTAAATATCACATCCTCGATTGTCAGCGGCTCACCGTCGGAAAACTTCACATCATCGCGAATTTTTACAGTCCACTCCAATCCATCTTCACTCACGCTATAGTCCACGGCCAAATCCGGCTGCACATTGAAATTTCGGTCCAGTGTAAGCAAGGTGCTTTGAAACAATGGGGAACCGTACCGCCCCCATCCAGTCGTTGGATCAAATCCATCGGTCGGTTCTGAGCCGATTGCCAATACTAAACTATCTTTTTTCTTGTCAGTTTCTGAGTCAGAAGCTTGGAATGCGCATGCAACCAGCAGGAAACATGCGAAAATCAGCACTGATATAAGTAGGAATCGATTATTAACCTTCATAGCGCTCACCTTTTATTCAATGATTGTTGCTGAAAGAATGGCTGCTTGTCCCAAACTGATGCAGTTATCGCCCAATGGAACTTCATCATCATATAAAATTTCAATCTTTGAACCTTCCAATAAATCGAAAATGTCGGAAACCAGCAGACTATTATGGAACACCCCGCCGGACAATACGGCGTAATTCGTATCATATTCTTCACAAAGGGACTGAATCACATCCACAACCGCCTGGGCCAAACTGCGATGGAATCCCCTTGCAATCACTGATGGTGATTGGTCTTTCAGCTTTGATTGAATCATTTCTTCAAATAATGGGCGATAGTCTAATTCTTCACCCGTCCAAGGGAATGTGTAGACTTCTTCCACTTTGGATTGGCTGGCCAAATACTCCAATGCTATAGCCGCTTCCCCTTCAAAGGAGTTGTCCAAATGGAAACCTAGTAATGCCGCCACCGCATCATATAACCTGCCTACAGATGTTGTCGGAAATGTCCGAATATTTTTTTCCTTAATTTTCAGCGCTTTCGGGAACGGATCCGGAAGCTGCAGCCGCTCAAACAAGTCTTTGTCAAAATCCCCAATAAATCCAGCTAATGCTTGAAGCGGATATGTTGCTGCGGCATCTCCGCCAATTAAAGATGCTTTTCTTAAATGGCCGTGCCGCGTAAATCCTTCCTGTACGCTTCCAACAAAGATTTCACCGCCCCAAATTTCTCCATCTTCACCAAATCCAGCACCGTCAAAAACAATGCCAACAACCCGTTCGGACAGTTTATTTTTCACCGCCAATATGGAGGCAAGATGGGCTTTATGATGTTGCACAGCGACATGTTGACAGCCTTCCAATGTTTGGGCGAATTTCGTTGTAAAGTATTCCGGATGTAAATCATAACCGATAATGGTTTCGCTCAAGTCCACCCCATGGATGGCCAAATAATCCTTCACTGTCCGTTCAAACTTCAACTGTGTGCCATATTTCGTCATGTCGCCAAGATGGTGGCTCATAACGACTTTCTGGTCTTTTACCAGTGTAATGGTGCTCTTTAAATCTGCGCCGACCGTTAAAATCGGGCGGGAAGAAGGCAACGCGATATCCAGCAAGTTGTTATAGCCCCTGGATCTTCTGAAAGGCACCGCTCCGAGTTTCGTCACTTTCAATACCGTGTCGTCAACGCTCCGCTCGATTTCACGTTCACCGATCAAAGCCGCACATTGGAAATCTTCCATCAATCCCGTTAATTGGTCATCTTTATGAATCGTCGGTTCTCCGGGATAGTTGGCGCTCGTCATCACGATGTAACGCGGCGCGCCAAAGTGGAACAAAAGATGCTGCAATCCTGTATAAGGCACCATGAGGCCGATGTCTGTATTGTTCGGCGCAACGATGGAGCTCAATTCTTCATTCTTTGATTTGGCAAGCAAAATTGGACGTCTTTTCGATAGTAAAATCTCTTCTTCCTTTTCAGATAAATGAACAATTTCTTTTGCTGCCTCCAAATCTTTTACCATGATGGCAAAGGCTTTTCGTGGGCGGCCCAATTTATTTCTCATGACTTGAACCGCTTTGCCATTAAAGGCATCACATACTAAATGGTAGCCGCCATTGTTTTTCACAAGAAGGGTTTCCCCGGCATTCAACAGTTCGGCTACCCGCCGGAACATCTCTTCACCTTCAACACGTTGTCCATTTTCAAACAGATAATAGTTTGGACCGCATTGCGGACAGCAGTTTAATTCCGCATGATATCGGCGGTTCTGCGGATTTTCATATTCCTCTTTGCAGGATGGGCACATTTCCCAATCCGCCATGGTTGTATTTTGGCGTTCAAATGGGACATTTTTCATTAACGCATATCTTGGTCCGCAATTAGGGCAGCCGATATATGGATATAAATAACGTTTACTTTCCGGGTCAAACAATTCTTTTAAACAATCATCGCAAATGGCCGTATCAGGTAAAAAAGTAAAGATCGTCATCGTACGATAAGGCGTTGTCATTCAATCACTCTCTTTCCATATAATTTACAGATGATCAACAAATCCGTGGAAGGGGATCACCGACCAACATATCAATCGCCCTCGTTCCACCATAAGAAGAGCGGGAAAGGACAATATGGCGATCGCTTTCAAACACTTCCCCAATAATGGCCGCCTGTTCTCCTCCAGGGACTTGCTGTATGGCTTTTAATGCATCTTGCGCATATTCCTCTGAAACAACCGCGATAAATTGCCCTTCATTCGCGATATGCATCGGATCAAGCCCCAATATTTCACAAGCGCCGCGTACTTCCGGATGCACTTTGATGGCTTCTTCTTCAAGCATGATCGCCACTTGGGCATCCCTTGCCAATTCGTTTAATGCGGTTGCCATTCCACCACGGGTTGGATCGCGCATCCATTTTAGCCCCGGTGCTGCCGCATTAATCAGTTTGGAAACAAACGGCCAAACTGAGCGTGTGTCGGATTTGATATCCGCTTCCAGATCGAGATCTCCCCGGGCGAAAAGGATGGTGATGCCATGGTCACCAATGGGTCCGGAAAGGATGATTTTATCTCCCTTTTTGACTCTGCTTGCTGATAAATTGACTCTTGGGTCCACAAGCCCGATGCCTGCTGTCGTAATAAACAGCTTGTCCGCCTTTTGATGTTCGACCACTTTTGTATCGCCGCCGACAATGGCCACATTCGCTTTTTCCGCCGCTTCATGCATGGCTTTTATTTCCGCTTCCAATATTTCCGTTTCAAGGCCTGCTTCTATGATCAAAGTTGTAACTATGGCCAGCGGTTTCGCACCGCCCATGGCAATGTCATTGACCGTTCCGTTGATTGCCAATTCCCCGATGGATCCCCCAGGGAATCTCAAAGGATTTACGACAAAGCTGTCCGCTGTAAAGGCGATTTTTGTTTGATCCGCTTGTACATAGGCCGCATCGTTCAATTCTTTTACATTTAAATACGGCACCAGAAGCCCCTCAATTAATCTCCGGCTTGCCTTCCCGCCGGCTCCATGGGCAAGTTGAATGGTTGGTTCTCTAAAAGCGACCTTCTCTTTCAGCATGGCAACTACTCCTTCTCGACATTTTTCAAATATTGTTTTTAAGAACTCATTGTAGAATACAGGTGGTTATAATAAGTTGCACACGCCCCTTCAGAAGAAACCATGAGAGCGCCGACAGGATTGTCAGGAGTGCACACTTTTCCGAACAATTTGCATTGATTCGGCTTCAGCATTCCCTTCAATATTTCCCCGCATTGGGCATCTTTGTTTTCTTCAATGTGGATTTTTTCGACATTGAAATGAACTTCCGCATCCCATTTGGCGAATTCCGGTTTCAGCTTCAATGCGGAATTTTGGATTGCCCCTAATCCGCGCCATTCAAATGCAGGGCGATCTTCAAACACTTGATCGATGATTTCTAATGCGGAAACATTTCCCTCTTCCATTACAACCCGTTTATACTGGATTTCCACTTTGGATTCTCCGCTTTTCAGCTGTTTGATCAGCATCAAAATGGACTGCAAAATATCCAATGGTTCAAAACCTGAAATCACGACCGGCTTTTTATATTCCTTGGCAATGATTTCATAAGGATGGGCACCGATGATAACCGATGCATGCCCCGGCCCGATGAATCCGTCAATTCTCATATTCGGCTGGTCCAAAATGGATTTTAAAACCGGTATGATTTTTACATGATTGGAATAGACGAAAAAGTTGTCGATATCCAATTCTTTCGCTTTTAGAACCGTGATGGCTGTGGAAGGGGCCGTCGTTTCAAAACCGATGGCAAATAATATCACTTTTTTATCCGGATTTTTGATCGCAATGTTTAATGCATCCAAGGGTGAATAAATCATCCGTACATCCGTCCCCATCGCTTTATGGTTTAATGGGGAACCTTTTTTTCCTGGAACGCGCATCACATCCCCAAACGCTGTAAAAATCACTTCGGAATTTTTGGATGCAATCTCCAATCCTTCATCGACACGCCCTGGGGGAAGAACACATACGGGACATCCTGGCCCGTGAATAAATTCAATATTTTTTGGCAACAGTTCTTGAAGGCCGAAATGGAAAATCGAATACGTATGCCCTCCGCATGCCTCCATTATTCGAAAATGGTCATCCGGCTCAACGATACGCTCAATTTCTTCCAAAGTTTTCTTAATCAAATCAGGATTACGAAATTCATCAATATAACGCATCTTCATTTAAATCCCCCCAAAAAATATCAGAAAAATTTAGTACCACTTATTCAAACTGATACCCTCTCACTTCCTCCATCGCTTCCTTGTCTTCTCCTATTTCCTGCAATAGTTGTAATTGCTCTTTCGCCTGCTCTTCGCTGATTTTATTCATTGCGAATCCGACGTGAATCAACACCCAATCGTTTTCATTCACATTTTCATGTTTGATCAAACTGATGTTCACTTTGCGTTTCACACCGGAAACATCAATCATCGCATATTGATTTTGATCATCCAGCAACTCGACAATTTTTCCTGGAATCGCCAAGCACATTTTTATCCCCCCAACATTTCGTTAATTCCCGGTCCTGATCCACACTTGCTTATTTTCAATTCGCACAGGAAACGGCTCCAATTGGATATGCGGGACAGTAACGCATTCCCCATTTGTCAAATCAAAGCGAAGTGTATTGTCATGTCCGATTAAAACCATATGATCTTCCTGTTCCACCGTCTCCTGTGTAAATGGTATTCCCCGATGTGGACAGCGGTTCCGATAGGCCATGATCTTGTTGTCTATGATGATTAACAGCACGTCCACTTCATCGATGGTGAGGTAGTATGGCTTGTTTTCTTCCAATTCGTCGACATTCGGGCCTTCTCTCCACCCCGAATTCATTAAATCCCCTTCATCGACGTTCCGTTTGTAAGGCATATACCCTGGAGATAAATCGTTGACCATCTCGACTCTTTCGACTTCCGGAACCCGTGCTTTGATGGCTTCTTCAACGCCGTTTTTCAATGTCACTGCCGATAAAGAGCAGCCTGAACAAGCCCCTTGCATCCGCACATAGACCACATTGCCATCGATTTTTTCCAATTCAATATCCCCGCCATGGGAATTTAAATAAGGCCGAATCTCTTCCATGACCGCAGCGACTTTTGTATACAGGTTTTGCTTTATGATTCCATGCAATAAAAGCATCGCATAGACAGAAGGATCCTCTATGGCCTCCAACATCAACTGTTTTCCTTCATCCGTTGAGCGGACAATTTTTACAAGCTTTCTAAGGGCATCTTCATGAAACGCTTCAATGGCTTTCTTTAACTCCATGATTTTTTTCAATTGGTAGTCAGTAAAATCCATTTCCCGTATCTCTCTTAACACTTGATCAATCCGCTCTGTCAATTGTTCCACACTTTTTGATTGTGTGCCCAATCGGCTTCACCCCTCAAAAGCTGCATGCTGTTCAAGCACTTCTTCAGCTTTTTGTTTTAACAGCTCTTCAAATACTCCCTTTGCCATTTTTTCTACAATCGCTTCCACCGTTACTTCTTGTTGCAGAACTTGTTCCGGATCATAACGCCGTTTTGAGAGCGCTTGTAGAATAAAACATGAACCTGCAGGATTATCGAGCAAAAATTCTTCAAAAAAAGCATCAACGAATTTATCCAGCCATACCCCATTGCCATAAGGATCCGTGCGCAAAAGGTGTAACGCATTTTCCACCCCTTCCGAACGTTGGACGGCCCGCTCTACAAACCGCTCTGTGGCAATTTGCAACAGCGTATTGAAATATTGCTTTTCGTAATCGTTCACCGGTTTCCCTCCACTACTTTTTGGAAAGTTCTTCCTGTTTCAACTTGATTTCCTGTAACAAGTCCTCTACCACTTTTGCCGATTCACGATCGCCCAGTTCTTCAAAGATTTGTTTCGCTTCAGTCAATTTTGGCACCGCACTGGAGAATGCGCCTAGATGAGAGAGGGCTGTACCTTGATTCGCAACGAGCCGCGCATAGCCATGAGGATCTGTTTCCTTTTTACGCACCTTCAGTACATCTTCATAAAGGGCGACAGCTTCCCACAAGTTGTCTTCAATATGGGAAGACTTTGCATATTGCAGGGCATTGGCCAAATTGATCGTTGCACTGCACCATAAGTCGGTATGGTTTTCTTTATCCAAATAACGCAATGCTTCCCTGAGCGATTGAATGGCCATCGCATTTTTCAAGTGGTAGTTATGGGCATTGGGCGGCATGGCTATATAAGACAACGCCAAATTCATATGGATCATGGCATAGTTTTCAGGATACGTTTCTTTCCGATATGTTTTCAAAGCCGTGTTGTAACATTTGATGGCCTCTAAATAATAGGTTTTATTGCCGCTGTCCGCTATTTCCTGGTAGGCTGTCCCCATCTGGAAGGTCAGCTCTGCCCGCATAACGTCAAAGGGTGAACGTTCGATCAGCGATAAAGCGGTTTTATATAATTCAACCAATTGATTGTCGACCATTCCCAATGATTGTTTCGTTGCGGCGACTTCACTTAAGAGCCGCGCCGAAAAGATGGGCGAAATTTCATTGACAATTTGAGCGGCTTCTTCCAGCAATTGAATCCCTTTCGTCCAGCTGTTATTCTGAAACGCTTCATAAGCATGTGTAGCCATAATGAATGCCCGGATCTCGTCAGCCGTATCTTCGTCATATCGGGGAGGTTCCTGCTTCATATTCAAACGCCAGGCTACCGCATCCAATAGCAGTCTCAAGTCTCCGCCCAACATGGATTTCGCTTTTTCATAATGGGATTTTTCAGGATATAAAATGAATCGATTAAAGTGGCCTTCTTTGGTGTCAGGCAACAACTCATCAACCCGTTCCACAGGTTCCCCCTGAATGGCGGCTAAAAAAAATTGCCATTCTTTTGGACAAGGTTCAGGAATAAAACCTTGCAATAAAGAAGGCATGATGGTGTCCGCATTTTTGATCGGCGGCAATAAAAAGAATCCGGCTGTACCTGGAAATACTCCAATTGGCTGACGTTTCAACATGTTCATCTCCCCCCTAAAATCAATTACCCTCTGAAACGGCTACAAAACTTCTCATTGGTTTAAATATAGTGGAATCCGAAGTGCCAATGCCTCTTCATCCCATTGGACATCTCTTGGTCCAAAGTCCACATCATCCGGCAAAAATTCAGATATGAAAACGGAACGATCCCCTCTGGCATTGCGGTATTTTAAAATCAATCCTCCGGCTCCTACATAATTCACCGGCATGATGAGCAAATCTTGTCCTTGCAGAATGGCAATGATCGCGCCAGTAGGGAAATAGTGTTGAGCGATTTCCGCGGGAATTTGCAAATAGCCTGTTTCAGTTATTTGACACTTCAATTTCTTCACCTGATACTTTTTTGATTATTTTTTTCGCCAACTTCATCACGCTTTCTTCCACTTCCGGTGTAAGCCCCGTACCGTATGATAAATCTTGGGCTTCAACCAAATAGACCGTTACTTTTTTTGGAAACTCATTTTTCAATAACCATCGCCCCATGGCAATGGCGTGATCCCAATGGAAATCATGCATATTGATGTTTTCTAACGGAATGGCTTCCACTTCTTCCCCCGGGATTTCAAAGACCGTCCCCGGTTCCGCTCCCGTCGTGCAAGCATCAATAATGATCAATTCTTCAGCTTTTCCGATTTGAAATACGACATCCATTCCTGCCGTTCCGCCATCCGCCAAACGCACATTTGAAGGAACGCCTAAATCCCATAACTTTCGTATCAAAATAGGGCCGGCACCATCATCTTTCCGGATCAAATTCCCACAGCCAATAATTGTGATCATGTTGTCCTCCATCTATAAAACTTTTATGAATAAATTAGAGGGCTTTATGATAAAATTGCCCTCTAATTATTTTTCTTCTAATAGATTTTAAGTTTCTTTGAAATTGTCCATTTCTGTGTAATCAGAAGTTTGTCACCCGATATTTGGCCAATTGCTTGTTTGTTTTGCCGTCATATGCATGAACTGTACATACGAGACAGGAGTCGTAACTTTGCGCAATATGTGCCAATTCCACCGGATCTTCCGGATTTTTGATTGGCGTACCGATCAGTGCTGTTTCAATCGGACCTCTTTGGCCAAAGCGGTCACGTGGTCCAATATTCCATGCAGTTGGTGTAATGATTTGGTACTTTTCAATTTTTCCGTCTTTCACTTGGATCCAATCCGCCAAGAATCCCCGGGCTGCTTCCGTAGCTCCGAAACCGCGTCCTTCAATCAATTCGCCAGGATTCACATAGAATTTTTCATTCAAGTCAATTTGTTTTAACCAATTTTGCACATAACGGATATATTTTGGCGCTTCATGGAATCGTGCCAACACGCGAACCATAGCGCTCGGTCCAATTTCTTTTACAATGTTGGAAATCAACGGATCATAATCTTGCCAATCTTCCGCACCTTCTCGTCCTGCAATCATTTGGCGGGCAAGCGGTCCGACCTCCAGCGGTGTTTCGCCGCTATCCAATAAATAGCGCGGAGCTTTTGCGAATGTATATTTTCCTTGTTTTACCCCTTCTTCAGGATCAAGCGGATTTGTAAATCCTTCAAACGGATGATATGAACCTGTTCCTTCATAGAAGGAATGCGTATGGTCTTCCCGGATACGGGCTTGGTCAAAATCATGGTAGTTCTCGCCGTCATATACGCCTGAACGGGCGATCAACGCACCGTTTCTCGAGTCGATTGTAGGGTGAGTATATTTCTCAGGATTTGGGAAACTTCCTGCAGCCAAGTACTTGCCAGGACCAGCCCCATATTTGTCCAATCCAATATCCATACTGTATCGGATAAATAATCCCAAATCCGATTCATAGTGCTCTTCTTTTTCTTCCAACCATTCAAGCACATCGGACCATGTTTTGTTCTCGAGCCATCTTTCCATTGAACAGCCGAGTAAAATATCCTCCAGCCAGTTTTTCCGGAAATGTTCCATAATGGATATCGAACGGGTAACGTCCGAGAGGGTTGGCGCACACATGACGCCGCCTGGAATCATGAAACTTGAGTGCGGCCATTGTCCGCCAAAAATCGCATAGATTTCCACCGGTTTGGCGGAAAGCGTTACGCCTTTTTCATAGTTCACACCGACAAATGGCGCCCATCTTCTATTCACTTCTTCATATAAAGGCGATGATTGATAGTTTTTATGTGTCAGCCCTATGGCAAATAGCGCATAGAACCAACGAGGGATACTTTGAATCGTTTCCACCGCTTGCGCGATATTTCTCACCAAAGTGGCATTTGGCGGCACTTCAGTGTGAAACGCGGTATCGAGTGCATAGGCGGACTTTGTTAAGTGGCTGCCACCACAAATACCGCAGATCCTTGGGGTCATGATGAGACCCGCTTGCGGATCTTTGCCAACCAATATTTTTTCAAATCCCCGGAACATCGTCGCTTCCGTCCAGGCATCAACTACTACACCATTTTCAATCGTAACTTTGACATCTAAATCCCCTTCTACACGTCCTAAAGAAGGGACTTTAATCGTTTGCTGTGCCAAATTCTCCCCTCCTTAATTCTTTCAAAAATTTCCAATTATCATGGTACAAACAGATCTTCTTTTGCCCATTTAGGAGCCACTGTACGAGCTACGGCAGCATGTGCTGAGTAGCTTAATGAATCCATGCCTGTTGGCACTTCTTTCGGAATAGTTCCCAAGATTTTTTGCGTTTTGAATACTGTTCCTGGTGCCAAGTCAAAGAATGGGAATTGTGGTTCTGTACATCCGATACATGGCATACCTGCTCTTGTTTTGGAAGATTGACGGTTCCATAAAATACGGTTGCAGGATGAACGGGTCATCGGTCCGCGGCAGCCTTGCTCATAGAATAGGCAGCCTTTTCTCGTTCCTTGTCCAAACTCTTCCACCGGTTCTTTATATTCATAATATTGAACGCGTGTACAACCTGTTTGAGTGAATGTTTTAAAGAACGTTTCAGGGCGGTGATATTCATCCAATGTAATATCTGAAGTTCTGCCTGTCGCAATGGCTACAAGGATTTGCGTCACCCAGTCCGGATGGGCAGGGCACCCTGGAATGTTGATCACCGGTAAACCGGCTTGTGAGCGGAATTCCGTTGATAAAAATCCGCCAGGTTTATCCTTGAAGAATTGCAATCCTGTTGATTCGGATGGATTCGGACTTGTTGCAGGAATTCCACCCCAACATGCACAATCCCCGATAGCCACAACAAATTTTGCTTTATGGGCCAAATCATAAATCCAATCTTTTTTAGGACGTTCAAACAATGTATCGAAGCGCCCCGTTCCATTCGGGCCTTGAATGACTGTTCCTTCGACAACCAAGATGTCCAATTCGGTACGGTCTTCAAGGATGTCGTCCAAAATCCCTTTCACTTGATAGCCGAATTCCATGGAGACCGAATGGTGGTAAAGAATATTAATTCCAAAATCCGTCACTAAATCAATCACGGTAGGTTCATCTGCATTCAGAAACGATTGAGTATTTCCATTGCAGGCTCCACCATGAATCCAAAACACATTTACCATTTACCTCTCACACCTCCAAAATCGCGTATATTTTTATTACTAACAAACCCATTAAAACGCTTTCATTTTTTCTTCTATTAAGAAATCAATCCATTCATCAATCCCCATATCTTTTTTTGCTGATACTTCAAAAACTTTCATATTAGGTCTTGAATGAAAGATTGCTTGGTAAAACATCTCTTTGTCAAAATCCACCGCTTCCGCCAAATCCATTTTTGTAATGATGGCTACATCTGCGCTGTTGACGATGGTCGGATATTTTTCCGGTTTATCTTCCCCTTCCGTTGTTGAAAATAAGACAACCCGCATATTTTCGCCCAGATCATAGCTGGAAGGGCAAACTAAATTACCGACATTTTCGATGAATAAAAAATCCAGCTCATTTAAATTCCAATGTCGGAGCGAATCTTCTATCATTTGGGCTTCAAGATGACAAACCGTCCCAGTTGTGATTTGTTTCACCATTGCTCCGCTCTGTTCCAGCCGGTGTGCATCGTTTTCTGTTGCCAAATCGCCTACCAGTGCCGCTACGCTATATTTTTGGCTGAGGCGCCTCAGCACTTCCGTAAGCAATGTTGTTTTTCCGGAGCCGGGGCTGGAAACAATGTTCACCACGTATACTTCGTGGTCATGAAAACGCTTTCTTAAATCTCTGGCCAGGATGTCATTTTTCTTCAAAACATTCTCTCTTATTTTGACGATACGTGGCTGTTCAATTGCTTGGCTCAATATTAACCCCCACCTATTAGTTCATATAATTCAATTTCTTTCCCTTCTAAAATCTGATCAGTGCCTGAGTTGCATTCCGGGCATTTGATTGGAACCGGATTTTGCAACACATACTCTTTTTCACATTGCGGGCAAAAAATTTTTAACGGAATTTCTTCGATTATCAAGCGTGCTCCTTCGAGCATTGTTCCTTCTGTTGCAATGTCAAAGGAAAATTCCAACGCTTCCTTTACAACACCAGAAAATACTCCCAACCTTAATCTAAGTGCATCCACCTTGTTCAAATTATTTTGTTCCGCAGTTTCTGCCGCCAATTGGACCAGGCTGAATGCAATAGACAGTTCATGCATTTTTAAGCTCCTTTGAAAGTACTTTTGCGAAATTCAAAACAAATTGAATGGCAGGCTGAATTTCCGGGTTTGTCAGTTCTTTCATCAATCCAAAAATGCCGGAGCTGCCTGAACCTTTGTAATCCTTTTGCGAAGCAGCTTCTGACGCAGAGTCGCATAAATTGCTTAAAAACTTGAGTGTTCTTTCATTCAAGAATGTTTCTTCAATTTTCTTGAATTCTTCGGAGTTGATTAAATTTTGGAAACGCGTTAATGTTTCGATGCTTTTTTGCATATTGCTGATGAAGTTGTTCCTTGGCAATTCTTCCCGCAAAGCCACAACCATTCTGTTGACGGAATCCGCCATTTCTGGACTGCGTGAAATAAACTGCTCAATGGCTGCAAACAGTACGTTGAATTTCTCCAAATTATCAAGCAAGGTGATCAATTGGGAAATTGTTCCCGGCTCTGTCAACTTGTTCATTAAGACTGCTTCACTATTAATGCTAACCACATTGTTTTGGCTGCTCAATTTTACACCTCCTTTTGCCGGAATTGTGAATCTATGAAAATAATATTATAGTGAAAACATAAATTACCCTGAAATAATATAAGATTTGCGTATTGAAAGGGAAGTAAACATTATATTAGAATAAATAATTATCCGAATCTTCTGATAATTTAATGTAACTAATTAATATCATAATTTTCACAGTTTTGTCAAACACATTTTCCATAACATTTCCTGAGTTCTTTATTGATCCGTCGCCGAAACCACCTGATTTCTTACACTTACAATATATAAAGGAAGTCTTTTTTTCATGAATACAAATCGTTCCTTTTATCAGGCATTTTTTCCGTCTTCGCCAATTTTTTTATCATTTTTTTGGAAATAGAATATTTTTGACGAAAAATTATTAATCAGTAAGATAAAATGGCTACCCTATAAATGCTTTGCATTTTAACGAAACAGGAAAAAAGACTTTCAATCAACGAGAGCATGATTTGTTACGAATGGAATGGATGTAATGGGAATGAATTCTCTTGTCCCGTTTTCAGTGCAGACCAATCGGCCACATAACAAATGAAAATTTTTCCTACCTATAGAATTTGCATTGATTGATCCATTCCAAAAAAATAATCCCCTGCCGCTTAATGTATGCGCGGCAGGGGATTTTATTTAATTTCACAGATTCTGGTGAGCAAGTAATCGAAAGCATAAAAATGGCCCTCTTCTTGATAAAAGAAGGGGCCATAAACGTATCGATAAAATTAACGTTTTGAGAATTGTGGTGCGCGACGAGCGCCTTTGAGACCGTATTTTTTACGTTCTTTTATTCGCAAATTTTACTACTTTATATAAACTTACACAGGACCTTGATATATCAATTTTTTATAGTTTTGTAGAATAAATCATAATTTTTATATTTTAATATGAGAGTTTTGCAAAATTAGATTTTTATTAAAAAGAGTTTTAAAAGAAACCCAAATAAATTGGGGTATTTTGTATCTTTGGTTTACAAATATTCTGTTTGTCCTTTTTTGGGCGTACTTGC
>NZ_JBHSNQ010000184.1:0-34985 GCF_042655065.1 Ureibacillus suwonensis | reverse complement strand
TTCCCTTTCCACACAAGAGACTGAATATTCAGTCTCTTGTGTGAAGGAAACCGGTTCCCTATCCATTCCAAATCCATTTCAGAGATACCCTATCTATCTTACATTACACAAAATTCTTGACGGTACCCCTTTGTTCATTGAAAGTGCAAAAAATTATAAACTTTCTCTTTCTCTTTTTGGAAACACAACGTATGAAAAGCTGATGAGAAAGTCGATCAGCAATACAACGGTCCATCCGCTTATAACGCGTTGCAGCGGACGTGTTCCTTCACCGGTGCCGATATACAGAATCATGAGGCCAAGCAGGATTCCCCCGATGATATAAGCGATCAGATGGCGTCCCCACATTTTCATCTCATAAACGGCTTTCTCTTTGCCATACAAAACTTTTTTCCGCAAAGGGTTATTTAATACCCAAGTTTGGAATTTGCCGTCTGCCCAAGCAATCATGGATTTTCCGAAGGCGATGGAAACCCCGATATAGATGGCGGCCAGACCATGGGCAAAAGTGGCCGTTGCTCCATTTTTCAAATCGATGGCCGTGAGTACAAGCAAAGCAAAATCAATCAACGGGGTGAGCAAGAGCAGGAAGATGCTCAGCTTATCCCGTTTCAATATATATCTAGTGTAAAGCCCTGAAAAAATGACAATCCAGAAGGCGATTTCAGCAGTGATAATCCAAAAAAGCATTCAATCCATACCCCCATGAAAATTTATTTAATACAGTTGTATTAAAATAATACAGCATATTTTTAAATAATACAAGTGTATTAAATAATGCTATAATAAAAATATGCCAAAACTAGTTGACCATGAAGAGAGAAGAAAAATCATCGCAAAAGCAACGTGGAATGTGATTGCAAGGGAGGGGCTTGGCGGCGCTTCTGTTCGTTCCATTGCAAAGGAGGCGAATCTTTCACTGGGAGCAGTGCGTCATTATTTCGAGACGCAGGAAGAACTGTTGGAATTTGCGATGCAGCTCGTTGAAGAACAAGTAACGGAACGAATCATGGGCCACCTGCAAAGTCCGCTTCCACCAAAGGAACAAGTACTCAATATATTGATGGAGTTGATCACACCGGAAGAAAAGAAAGTGGAAATGCAAGTATGGCTGGAATATGTTTCATATAAAATCCGCAAAAAAGAGCTGCAAAAAGAATCGGTTCATGAAGCGATTTCGGAAATTTTGCATCGTTTAAAGAAAGCGGGGATGCTAAAAGAAGAAATTGTTTTAGAAGAAGAAATTGTGTTTTTGCATGCGTTAATTGATGGACTTGCGTTACATATTTTAATGGGATTGGTTCCTATTGAAAGGGAACGCATACGCTATTTATTGAGAAAAGAATTGGACCGCATTTTTGTGGAGTAGGGGATGTATTTCCCGCACTTTTTGGAGGGAGTTTCAATGCAAATTTTTGCCCATCGAGGCTATTCATCAAAGTATCCTGAAAATACGCTCGCAGCCTTTCAAGCGGCAGCAAAACTGGACATTACCGGAGTGGAGTTGGATGTTCATCTGACAAAAGACCGGGAATTGGTGGTCATCCACGATGAAAAAATCAACCGCACGTCCAATGGAAAAGGCTTTGTTAAAGATATGACCCTGAAAGAATTGCGCAAGTTCGATTTTGGATCCTGGTTTCACAAAAATTTCCGCGGCGAAAAAATCCCGACATTGGCGGAGGTGTTGGATCTCTTTAAAGATACGCACCACAAAATTAATATTGAATTGAAGTCCGACAAATTGATATATCCAGGGCTCGAAGAAATGGTGCTGAAAGAAGTGGAAAACTTCCGGTTAAAGGACCGGGTCATTATTTCATCCTTCGATCATGAAGCCGTCAAGCGGATGGTCGGGTTGGCACCGGATATTGAAAGTGCCCCGCTGTTTTCCTACAGCATTTTGAATATGAAATGGTACCGCACTTTATTTCCTGCCAAGGCCCTTCACGTCGCATACAGGGCGGTGGCCCGGCGTCCGGTGCTGGAGGCCATCAAAGCAGGGATTCCGGTTCGGGTATATACCATCAATAATAAAGAACAAGTGGAAGTGTTGCGGCATTTGGGAGTTGAAGGGATATTTACCGATTGTCCGGAAGAAATGAACGAAATGCTTAAACAGCCCAAATAAGGAAGTTCCGTCCTCTTTGAATGAGTTCAAAGGGGATTATTTTTTGTCATTTTATGGTTGATGAAAGTTCTTTTTTATTATACGCTTACCTTTAATAATGGAGAGGGGAACAGAAAATGAAGTCGGCCTCATATGCGAAATATATACTTGCATTGCTGCTATTCGGTTCAAACGGGATTGTGGCAAGCTATATTTTATTGAACAGTTATGAAATCGTTTATTTGCGGACGTTTATTGGCGGCATTTTCCTTGTGTTGATTTTTGTGCTGACAAAACAAAAGGCCAGGTTCTGGAAAAATAAGAAACACTTTCTGTACTTGGTGATTTCCGGTGTATCTCTTGGAGCAAGCTGGCTGTTTTTATTTGAAGCATACAATCGAATCGGGGTAAGCATTGCCACTTTGGCATATTATTGCGGTCCCATCATCGTCATGATGCTGTCGCCGCTCCTATTTAAGGAAAAGATGACAAGCTCGAAAGTCATCGGCTTTTTCTCTGTCATCCTCGGGCTGTTTTGCGTCAACAGCCATGCGTTTCTTGAAGGGGAAATTTCATGGGGATTAATTTTCGGAATCTTATCGGCCATCATGTATGCGGCCATCATAATCTTCAATAAAAAAGCTGTCAGCGTTTCGGGGCTTGAAAATGCCACATGCCAACTGGTCATCGGCTTTATCACGGTCGCTGTGTTTATGGGCGTGAAGCAGGGGTTTTTCGTCCATGTGGAGGAAGGAAATTGGCTGCCAGTCCTTGTTTTGGGCATTGTAAATACAGGAATCGGCTGCTATCTTTATTTTTCGTCCATTGGCCATTTGCCTGTCCAGTCGGTGTCGATTCTGGGCTATTTGGATCCCCTTTCCGCCCTGGTCTTTTCCGCTTTATTTTTGGATGAAACGTTAAGTTTCGTGCAAATGATCGGTGCCGCGTTCATTTTAGGAGGCGCGGCATACGGGGAATTGTATCGGCCGGGAAAACGCCAATGGGCAGTTGACGGGAAAAAGGCATAGCTTATTAATCAAATGGGGTGAAATGATGGATTGGAAAAAATATGTTGTACTGATCATACCGTTTCACTCAATTCCTTAATATTGTTTATGCTTCTTCCTAACGGTCAAAGATACTTGGTGCTTTAAGTGCCTCTCATTTTTTGGGGAGTTTATTATGGTTGGATTTGGATTGGAAAGAAAAAGGAAAAGGCCTGATTCAAGGTCTTTTTTTGTTGCATGCACCTAAGGGAAGCGTGCATCTTTATGATCCGGGATAGAACCTCTATTCCATAAAAAAGAAAAAGCGAATTAGAAAACCTATCGCTTTCTATATTCGCCCTTCAAGTTTCCCGCATTCGACAGAAAGATTTTAACCGGCTCACCACTTTGCCACATGTTCCTCAATGCATCCCAACATTTGTTGAATCATCAGAATGCTGCCATCTTCCAATTTGACTTTGCCGTTATAATAACCGACTAGCTGATGCACTTCTGATTGCACAAGCTTCAGGTCCGTTTTTGCCACTCTTTCAAAAAATGGGTGGAAAGTGAGCATGACGGCATCGGAAAATTTTGTCGTCACATACCATGGCTTTTTGAAATTGGAACGATCATATTCGAAAATTACGTCTTCGTGGATTTTGGTCATTTTGCCATCGACGAATATGGCGTTCTCCGTCATTCCAGTGCCATCCGTCCATTTGCCGCCAAAATTCAGTCCCACCCGATGATTGCGAAGGCGTTGTGAAGCATTTGCCCAATTCCAAACGACCTCCCTTGGCCAAACTCCCCGGCCAAAGTCCAATACGCTGAAACAATCGTCCTCATGAAATTCATAGCGCTTGTTTCCAAGTTTGACAAATCCTTTGGTAGGCAGGATGTGATGCTTGGCAGTAAATTGGAACGTTTGCCGGTTCCAAGGCACTACCACATTCAACGATTCATCGTCAACGGGGTGCAAAATCTTTAAATTGACGTTAAGGGGTTCGTTGTCAAAGTTATCACAATTGACTGTCAGCAAGGTTTGATTTTGGATATGCGAGATATTGACGTTCATTTCGCTGTTTGTAAACCGGACAGGGTCAAGCACCTGGGTAGGCATTTTTAGTTTTTTGACAACACCTAAAGGAATGGTGACCATTTTTTCAAAAAATCGTTGGGTTTCATACTCCAAAAAGTAGACAAAACAAGAAACGGCATAATCAAAGTGACAAACCGTCACGGAAAATAAAATATCCTCGCCGTAACAGCACCAATAATTCCATTTCTTTTTCCGCATAAAATGGCCCGATAGATTGCATTCAATAATTGGTTTTTTGGCATAACCAATCGCAGCCGGATTCAAATTTCCCTTTTTATCGCATAAACGGGTCCATTCACGGATTTCTCTTTCAGCATGCTGCACCAATGCCAACTTCCTCTCAATTCATATTACCTGAAATTAACATCATAAAAATCATTTCAAAAATTTACTGTAAAAACAAGAATTTGAACATAAATAGTGATATTTATTATTGTATCAGAATTTTACAGTTTTTTCTGAAAGGGGACACACCAATTATAGAAGTTCAAATTTGAACATCGGATTCATAAGATGATGAAAAAGGAGGTACAGAAATAGCGATTTATTATGATCGGGATGCAGCTGTCCAATACGCGAAAACTTGGTGGAATTCCTTTAATCCCAATTACCCCGTGTTTACGGTTGATTGCACGAACTTTGTCTCACAAGCGTTAAGAGCAGGGGGAGCGCCAATGTCCGGTTATCCGAACCGCGGCAAAGGTTGGTGGATTACGGATGGTTGGAAAGCTGGGGCGAGAGAATACCATTATCCCCGGGAAACCTGGAGTTATAGTTGGTCTGTTGCGCATAGTTTGAGATGGTATTTGGAAAGTGCCAAAACGGGACTGACGGCGAAACGGGTTTATTCGCCTTCCGAATTGGAACCTGGAGATGTGATTTTTTACGACTTCCAAGGGGATGGAGTCATTGACCACAGCGTAATCGTCACGAGTGTGTTTGACGGCGTCCCTTACGTTCATGCCCATACAGGACCCAGCGCCAATCGCCACTACGATTATTCAGATTCCTATGCTTATACGCCAAATATTCAATATTATTTCTTTAAAATTGATGATATATTCTATTAATATCGTTCTTTTGAAGCTGAGAAAGAAAAGGTGTATTAATATATAATTATAATAAGACCCAAAATAATGGATATTCAAATTCCACATTTTTTATGATATGGTTGTTTGGAGATAATAGTAAAATCGTTGAACTTCATTATTAAGGAGAGTAATGTTTGAATGAATGACCAAGCATTAACCGTAAGAGAAGCCATTATTGGCAGACGGTCAATAAAAAAATTCAACGGACAGCCTGTAGACCGAGCAGATTTGTTTCAGATCATAGATGATGCTGTATGGGCACCAAACCATCAAAACCGGGAACCATGGCGACTCATTGTTGCATGCGGCAAAGAGCTGAAAAAGCTTCACGAATTGCTCAGAAATACGACGATACCGGATTGGAGAACGTTGCCGGAAGAAGAAGTGGAAAAGCGCATGCAAAAATTCACAACGCCAGGTGGTTATGTATTTGTCATCGTACCTGAAGATTCCCGTCAGAAAGAACGTTTGGAAGACTTTGCGGCGGCATGTGCACTGATTCAAAATATGATGCTGCTTGCCTGGGATTACGGCATCGGCAGCTGCTGGAAAACTCCGGAGTTTTTGGATAAACCATCATTCCGTGAAGCATTGGGCGTAAAACCTGGCGAACGCATTGTGGGCATGGTGCAATTCGGTTATTTCGATGAGCTTCCAAAAGGAAAAGAGCGTAAAAAATCCGATGAAATCGTAACAATCTTCGGTTCCGATGAAGAGGAAAATGAAGAAGAATAGTGAACTCAATAAAACTGCGCCTCCGAATGATGATGCATATGGTCATTTGGAGGTGCAATTTTTTATAATCAAAATGGAAGAAGGTGATTCAATTGATTCAAATGATCAGTAAAGGTCTTCAAATGATTTCTCCTGAAGAAAACATCCAGAAGATTTCCCCGGTTTCCGGCGGTGACAGTAATCAAGCATTTTATGTGCAAACAAATGAACGCGAATATTTCGTGAAGTTGAATCAACAGATGAAAATTGGGTATTTCAAATTTGAAGAGCGCGGTTTGAAAATGATTCAGGCGACAAATACAATTAATGTACCGGACGTCTTAGGCTGCCTGGAAGCAGAAGGGGTGCCAATGCTTTGGCTGGAATGGATTGAAGGGAAACGGACCCATGATACAGATGTGCTATTAGGCGAACGTCTTGCGGCCATGCATCTTGCTGAAGCGAAAGGGTATGGATTCGATGGAGAAAGTTATATTGGCAAACTGCCGCAGCAAAATCGATTGATGGATGATTGGGTGGAATATTACCGCGATGTCCGCTTAGCCGGCCAATGGAAGCGGGGCAAGGCGAATGGGAGAATTGGACAAGCCCGTGAGAAAAGGTTAGTGAAATTGATGGAAAGGCTGGATGAATGGATTCCAAGGAAACCAAAGTCCTGTTTATTGCACGGCGATCTGTGGGGAGGAAACTGGATGACGGGGCCAGGTGGAACTCCATATTTGATCGATCCGGCAGTCCTGTTTGGCGATCACGAAATGGATCTTGCTTTTACGGAATTGTTTGGCGGCTTTTCCCGGAAGTTTTATGAAGCCTATCAGTCGGTGTTCCCGCTTTCGTCGGAATATGAAGAAAGAAAAGAATTGTATCAGCTTTATTATTTATTGGTGCATTTGAATTTATTTGGGGAATCATACGGTCCATCGGTGGACCGGATATTGCGGAGATATGTGGGGTAAAGGAAAAAGAACCGCCCCCTTTTCAAAAAGGAGCAGTTCCAACGTTCAGTGATGTTTATGTTTCCGCATCCGATCGACAAGGAACCCGCCTTTGAAGGATTTCGGTTCAAAAGAAATGATGAACGCTTTAGGTTCGATGGAATTGACCAGCTCAAACAGTTCCTTCTCCCGATTCCGTTTGGCCAAAATCTCATATTTATAACGTTCGCTGTCCCGACCTTCCCCAACATAAGTCGTGATGGCAAAACCGTTGGAGCGGAGGGCGTTAATCAATTCCTGGTTTTTCGTTTGCGTATTGATGGTCACGTACACGTAACCGATCGCCAATTTATTTTCAATTTTTGTTCCTAAAAAAATGCCCAGTCCAAAGCCGACCGCATACACAATCATGGCAAGCAAACTTTGGTCTCCATTGAATACGAGGGAAAGCCCAAAGACGTAGATAAGCATTTCCAATGTTCCGATCAAAGCTGCAAGAAATGTCAAGTTTTTCACCAAAAAGATGGTGCGTAATGTAAGCAACGGAACATAGATTAATTGCAAAACTAAGATTAGAAGAATATTCGTCATTTTGATCCCTTCTTTAGCGCGATTGTTGTTTCCAGTATGGCACCCATGCAATCAGGTATTTTTCCACGATGTTCCCCGAAATGCAGTGTCATCAATTTTGGGAAATGCTTTTTTCAGGTGAAAGCGTTTTCCGAAAACCGTATGCAATAATATGGGTATTTAACTGATTATAAAATAAGAAAAGAGTGATGACAATTGAGTAAATTTGAATGGAAAAAACAATTAAAAGAACTTTACTTGCCCTCCACGCAACCGACAATCATTGATGTGCCGACCATGAAATTTTTTACGATTGACGGCAAAGGTAATCCAAACGAGAAACCATTCCAGGAGCATATCGAAATTCTTTATGCTTTATCCTATGCGATCCGGATGATGCCCAAAAAGGGGATTACGCCGGAAGGGTATTATGAATATACCGTGTTTCCATTGGAAGGGCATTGGGATTTGGATGAAGAAGGAAGAACGAAAGATTATTTGGATAAAAACCACCTCGTGTATAAATTGATGATTCGGCAACCGGATTTTGTAACGGAAGAATTGTTTCAATATGCTCGGGATACGGTGAAGAAGAAAAAACCGAATTTGGATGTGGATCAGGTCCGGTTTGAAACGATTACGGAAGGGTTATGCGTGCAAGCCATGCACATCGGCAGTTTCGATGATGAATGGAAGACCTTCGAACGGATGGAATCCTATTGCGCAGAAAACAATGTAAAGCGGGCAGAAAAAACCCATAAAGAAATCTATATTTCAGATCCGAGAAAAACGGCACCTGAAAAATTAAAAACGGTGTTAAGGTTTAAAGTGGAAGAAGTTTAATAGGTGATGCTCGGGTTTGTAGCATGGGATAAAAAGTCAGGGCTTTTTGTGCAAGGATATTTTGAAATTTTCACATGACTTTCGCTGATAGGATTTTAAGACCGGATGCTTAATAAAATGATAGGGGCATAGCAGAAGTAAACGGAACTGCTATGCCCATTTTATTTGGCAGGGTTGCGTTGAGAGCAACGTTTTTATTTTTCAATGGATGTTTCCAACGAGCCGACCTCGATACTTCTGCTGCCAGTCCAGTTCACCAAGAAGATTCCGGTAAATATGCAAAGACCTCCGATGGTTACATACGAATTGATGGCTTCATCCAATAATACCCATCCTGAAAGAACACCGAAAAATGGGGCCAAAAACAAAAAGGCGCTTGTTTTGCCGGGATCCCCTTTTTGAAGTAAATAAAACCAGCCGGCAAATTGGACGATGGATGCCATAATGGCGAGCCACAATACGATAAAAATGGATGTGCCGGTTACTTGGAAGTGGGGATTTTCCAAAATCAAACTGCCAATAAGCAAGATGATGCCGCCAAATAACATTTGGAAGGCCGTCAATAGCCACGTATTGAAATCATTTCCCCATTTTTTGATGAGCAATGTGCCGATCGCCCATGAAACTGCGGAAAGAAAGGCGAGTAAAGATCCGATTTCAAAACTTAACTGTGCCCCAAGGGTTATAAATACCCCGATAAAACCTAATATCACACCTGTCCATTGGCGTGGGCTATAAGATAACTTCATGAAAATCGTGCCAAAGATGACGACTAAAAGCGGGTTCATAAATGTTAATATGGAAGACTGCCCCGCTGGAATTGTCCGCAAGCTGAGAAAGATGCAGGACATAACGCCAGCTGTTTGAAAGGAACCGATGACAGCGATCTTGACCCATTGGGAAAAGGATTTGGGATGAGGGATCCGCAATAATCGAACAGCAATGGCCATAATCACTCCTGCCAAGGAAAAGCGTATGCCGACTAATAAAAGCGGTGTAGTATAAGAAAGACCGATCTTTCCGACTGCAAAAGAAGAACCCATTAAAAAAGTGGTCAATACGACCAGAATACCGAAAAGCCATTTGTTCATTTGAAACCCCTCCCCATTATTGATTCAAGATTAATAGCGGGATGCATGTTTTGAAGATTATTAATATTCAAATAATTAAAATCAAGAGATAGATTATCATTATATATTCCTATTAGTCAACCAACAAACATTAAGATAAAAAAACCGTTGTGATGTCTGTTATCAGATGGCATGGCTTCTGTTCGTGACATCTTACCTCAACTCTTGGATTTCCTTCAGAGTAAGCCCGGTGATTTTTGAAATGTATTGGATCTCCATCTGTTCCGCCAACATTTTTTTGGCAATTTCCACCTGCAGCTTTTTTGCGCCCTTTTCAAAGGCTTCTTCTTCCCGGCGCTTTGCTTCCCGCACTTCCACTTCCACATCAAGGGTCTGCTTCAATCGTTCTTCATAGGCTTCCATTTCTTCTTTTGATTGGCTCAACTCCCGCCAACGGTTTAATGCCGCCCGAATATAGTCATCCCTTAAAGAGATCAAATCCAGCTCCTTGTAAATGTCGTGGTACACATTTCCGTTGCGATGGTCGACGATGGAAAGCAAGAGAAGCCATCTTGCTTTTGCGTCGTTCCACGGGTCGACTTTTTTCGCTTCAAAATCCCGTATCAATTTTGGATATTCGATAAAGTGCAATTCAAAAGCATCGGGGAGGGGAGTGCCGGCATGTTGCTCCTGCAATAGATAAACCGTTTGAAAGTTTTCTGTTTGATTGAATAATGCGTAGCTTAAAAAGTTGATGAAAATGACGGGATGCAAGTCGTTTTCCTTTTGGTCGGCATAGGCTTTCGTTGCGTAATAAAGAGATCGTTTCACGATATCGAAACGATTAAAAAAGTTGATTAAGATATGCAGTTTTTTGCCGTCTTTGGATATGCCGGTAAAATGAATGGGTGCCAGCGGATTTTCTTCAACAAAGGGATTGGAAATCATGGTGATGCGTTGAATTTTTTGTCTCGGTTCCCGTTCCAGGATTTCATTTAAAAAGGTGAGTGTCACATTGTGCAGCTGTTCCCAGCCAATCACCTTCAGGAAGGAGACATCAATTTTCAAATCCATCCATTTTTGAAGTGCCGCTTTTTTGTAGTGGCTCAAACGGAATCACCTCGAAGGAATCAGGAATTCATCATAATTTACTTTATCGTTTATGGTCCGGGGCTATGACAGCGGTCTGCGGATGAACAGAAGAAAGACAAGATTCCTTTGGGAGATGATAAGTTTTTGCCTTTGCAATTGTTGTATGGTTGAGTGATCACTTTTGAAAGAAATATGCAAAAGTGTGGCAGCTTTGAAACATGGATTGATTCGAATATGCTTATGATTGAAGCATTTGCATGTGAACATTTTTATTATATTTGGATAATCTTAAGCTTTGAAAAAAGAGAGGGTATGTCCATTCGGCATCAATAGTCTTGAAAGGATATTTGGATTTATTGTTGTTTGATACCTTTTATTCATTAGGTCAGTCATATATGGACAAAAATGGATAAAAGTGCTATTGTAATAAAAAATTTTTTAAGGGGTGTATGGAATGGCAGTGGAACAAAAAGTTCGCGAGTTGCAACATTTCATCAACGGCAAGTTGGTATCCGGCACCAGTGGCCGTTTTTCCAATGTGTATAATCCGTGCACAGGAAAAGTGATTGCACAGGTGCCGCTGGCGACCCGTGAAGAAGTGAGACAAGCCATTGAAGTGGCGAAAAAGGCATTTCCGCAATGGAAGGCGTTGTCAGGGGGAAAACGGGGAGAGATTGTACAGAAATTCCGCCAATTGGTCAAAGAAAATGATGAAGAGTTAATTGAAATCATCTGTGAAGAAAGCGGGAAGACAAAGGAAGACGCCCGCGGAGAAATTCAGCGCGGTTTGGAATCGGTGGATCTTGCCATTAACGCGCCACATATGGTCAAAGGGGAATATTCGGTGAATGTCGGCGGCGATATCAATATGTTTTCCCGGAAAGACCCGCTTGGGGTCGTGGCCGCCATTTCACCGTTCAACTTTCCTGTAATGGTGCCGTTAGCGCAAACAAGCATGGCGGTGGCTGTTGGGAATGCTGTGATTTTAAAACCATCTGAAAAAGTGCCGATTTCTGCCCTCTATCTTTCGAACCTTTGGAAGAAAGCGGGATTGCCGGATGGTGTATGGACGGTGATTCATGGCGATAAAGAGGCGGTCGATGAATTGCTTGAAAATGAAACGGTAAAAGCCGTCCATTTTGTAGGTTCCACCCGGGTGGCAGAGTATATTTATCAAACAGGAACAAAATTCAACAAACGGGTGGCAGCCCTTGGCGGCGGGAAAAATTTCATGATTGTCATGCCGGATACGGATTTGGAAAAAGCGGCGAACGCCTTCATCGGAGCAGCTTATGGAGCGGCTTCCCAGCGTTGTATGGCGCTTTCGGGGGCGATTCCGGTCGGCAAAGAAACGGCCGATCGATTTGTGGCCATCTTAAAGGAGAAAATTGGGAAATTGAAAGTTGGTCCATATACAGATGATGAAGTGGATTTTGGCCCGGTGATTTCAAAAGAGTCCAAGGAAACGATTCTCGGATATATTGAGCGGGCTTTGAAAGAAGGGGCAAAACCCGTAACGGATGGACGCAATCCGGAAATCGCAAAATCTTCAAACGGTTTTTATCTGGGTCCAACATTGCTGGATGAAGTGACGCCGGAGATGGAAATTTTCAAGGATGAAGTATTCGGCCCTGTGCGGATTGTTGTGAGAGCCGATTCTTTGCAGGAAGCGATTGATATCATCAACTCCCATGAGCTTGGAAATGGTGTTACCATCTTTACGAATAATGGCGCAGCAGCCCGCAAATTCCAGGATGAAATTGAAGTGGGAATGGTGGGGGTCAACGTGCCGATTCCGATTCCGGTGGGCTATCATAACTTCGCCGGCTGGAAGCGTTCGAATTTCGGCACGGGTGTTATGTTTGGACCGGAACAGGCGAACTTCTTCACCAAAAGAAAAACGATTTCCGAAAAATGGCTGGATGTGGGCGAGGACTCCCAAGCCAATTTCGCCTTCCCAAGCAAATAGCTGTTGGCCTGGTCAGTTATGAATAAAGCGGCCTGCTGGAGAGGGACACTCCTTCCAAGCGGCCTTTCATTTTGAGGAATATTTGATGAATGACAGTTTCGGGCATGTATGGGAAAATCTTATAGAATACGTCTATTTCCAACAATAACTTACACTAAGGGGTTTCACAATGAAAATAAGAGAGTTTACATTGACCACTGTGTTTTTGGCAATCATCCTATTATTTGCTCTAACACCTATTGGATTTATCCATCTAGGAGTGATCAAAGCAACAATCATCCATGTTCCAATCATTATCGCCTCGATTATATTAGGTCCGAGAATCGGGGCATTTCTGGGGCTTGCCTTTGGAATTTCGAGTGTCGTCACCAATACGATGGCTCCGACGCTTTTATCCTTCGCCTTTTCTCCGGCCGTTCCGGTTTTGGGGACAAGCCATGGCAGCATATGGGCGTTGTTTATTGCCATCGTGCCAAGGGTGATCGTTGGGGTTGTCCCATATTATCTTAATAAAACGCTTCAAAAGGTATTGTCGAAGGAGAAATGGTCTTTATTTCTGACAGGTTTGCTGACCACCGTTTTGCACACTTTTCTAATCATGGGTTCGATCGCTTTGATCTTTCATGATGCGTATGCAAAAGCGGTCAATGCGGATGGGATAAGCGGAATTATTGCGGCCGTTTTAATGGTATTTTTCACAAACGGCATCGCCGAGGCGACACTGGCTGCCTTTGCCGCAGCATTGGTGGTTCCGCCATTGTTGAAAGTGGCGAATAAATATTGATTGGGTTGCTTGAAAACAGTACGGATGAAAAAAGGAAAAGGAGACGGGGAATCCCGAAATCCTTTTCCTTTTTTGATGAACTTATTTTTTGATGAACTTATTTTTGTTTGATTTTCTTCCGATAAAGATAAAATCCGATTCATAAGACCATGAGGATGGCAAAAACATAGTGACGAGTAGATTTGGAATATCATAAACTTTGGCACATCTGGCTTGCAAATAAAAAATTCTTCATGATTTTTGCTAATTCCTTTGAAAGTTTCAATAAATCTATTAAAATATGTAATTGCGTGTGGTTATGAATGAAGGAAATAGATGAAAGGGACCAGTCGAATTTTGTTCGGCTGGTCTCTTATTTTTGAGTAAAGAATACAGAAATCGTTGCAAATGGCAGAAAAAGAAATCCATTTCCTGTGAAAAAAGAGGAATTTTTGAATTATTTCCCGAGAAATGTCTTTTTGATTGTCGAAGGTTCAAGAATAAACCAAGCAGATTTTCTCGATGATTAAAGAAGAAAGCGGAAAGCCGTTTCTGGCATTGGCGGATTTGCGGAAAAACGCTGGAAACTTTACCAAAAATACTTAAATTTCTCCATAAAATGATAAAAAATCTATTTGTGTCTTTACAATTCAAATTTACAGAATAAAATGAAAATTACGTAGATTTGAGGAAGGGGGAAATGAGTGGATGGTTCAATATAGAGCGGCAACGATGTCGTTGAATGGCATGGTAACTTCGCCACATTATTTGGCATCACAGGCGGGCCTCTCCATTTTAAAGGAGGGGGGAAACGCAATCGAAGCGGCAATAGCGATGGCTTCGACAATTGCGGTGGTTTACCCGCACATGAATGGCATTGGGGGAGACAATTTTTGGCTTATTTATAATGCCAAAGCGAAAGAAGTGAAAGCCGTTAACGGCAGTGGCAGGTCCGGCAAAAAAGCAAACATCGGATTTTACCGTTCCAAAGGATATGATTCCATTCCCGCCCGTGGACCGCTTGCGGCAAACACGGTGCCAGGAGCGGTCCGAGGGTGGGACACGGCTTATAAGTACGGACAAAAGGCAATGGGAAGCACACTATCATGGCGCAAGTTGCTGCAACAAGCGATCCACTATGCCAAGGAAGGATTCCCGGTAACGCCAAGCCAGCACCATTGGACGAAAGTCAATTTGGATGAAGAGGACCAAAATTTCCGGGCATTGGGCCGATTTGAAGAGTTTGCCCGCATCTTCCTAAAGGATGGCAAGCCATATGAAGTGGGAGACGTCTTCATCCAGGAAGATTTGGCGATTACGCTGGGGCTCATTGCAGAGAATGGGGCGGACTATTTTTACGATAGTGAATTGACGGATCGGATGGCGGAAGATTTGCAGAAGCACGGCGGCATATTGACGAGGGAAGATTTCAAAAATCATACGAGTGAATTGGTCGAACCGATTTCCTTGCCATATCGAGGATATATGGCCTATAATCTGCCGCCGAATACGCAGGGAATGGCGTCCTTATCCATCTTAAATATATTAAATCATGTGAATTTAAAAGAGATTGGGGAAGGTACAGCAGAGTACTACCATCTACTGGTGGAGGCCATAAAATACGCTTTCCGGGACAGGGACGCTTACTTGACAGATCCGGCTTTCCACGACATTCCGTTGAGGGAATTGCTGAGTCCGGATCGGGGTGCTGCGTTTGCCGAGAAAATAATGAAAAGCAGGCATGTTTCGACATTGTCCGCCTTGGATCCGAAAGGCGATACCGTATGGTTTGCGGCAGTGGATAAAGAAGGCAATGCGGTTTCCTGCATCCAGAGTATTTACCATGAGTTCGGTTCCGCCTTTATTCCAAAAGGAACAGGGGTGTTATTCCAAAATCGGGGCTGCTTCTTTTCTCTGGATGAAAAGCACGTAAATTCTTTGCAACCAGGTAAACGCTCCTTCCATACGCTCAATTCCGCAATGCTCATGAGGGATGGAAAGCCGGTGCTGCTTTACGGAACAATGGGCGGTGAAGGGCAGCCCCAAACCCAATCGCTGCTTGCAACGCGTATCATCGATTACGGCATGAATGTGCAAGAAGCCATCGAAGCTCCAAGATTTCTATATGGACGAACATGGGGAGCAACTTCCAATACGCTAAAAATGGAAAGCAGGATTCCGGAAAAAGTGCGTAAAGAATTGGAAGCGTTCGGCCATGAAGTGGAAACGATGGAAGAGTTGACGGAACTGATGGGCCATGCCGGAGCTATTTACATCGATGAAAAAGGCGTCAAATTTGGCGGTGCGGATCCCCGTGGAGATGGGGTGGCTTTGGGATATTAGCGGGAAATAAGAAACTGAAAATGGATTTTTTATTAAAACGATGGGCAAGTTGAGTATATCATTTGAACCCTAACCACAATAAAATGGAAAGTTTTCTGACTTGAAAGGGGATCAATCATGGCAAGGCAGAAAGAAATCTTTATTGCCTTCTTCCGTTCCGGCATATTGGGCTTTGGCGGAGGCCCGGCTTCCATTCCCTTAATTGAGCATGAAGTGGTGGATAAGTATGGTTGGATGACAACAACGGAATTCAGTGAAGTGCTGGCATTGGGAAATGCTTTGCCCGGGCCGATTGCAACGAAAATGGCCGGATACATCGGCTATGAAGTTGGAGGTATTCTGGGAGCGATTGTGGCCTTGTTTGCGACGGTTGGCCCTTCACTAATGGCAATGCTGATTTTGCTCAACATTTTATACCGCTATCGCCAATCCCAAAGGGTGAAAAGGCTGTCCAGCTTCGTGCTGCCGGCGATTGCGGTATTGCTTGCGGAAATGACTTTTGATTTTGCGAAAACTTCCTATGACATGATCGGATTGATTGCCACATTCCTACTCATCGCGGGAGCATATATTGCCCTTGAAAAATTCAACGTTCATCCTGTTTATGTGGTAATGATTGGACTGGGAATTGGCGGTATATTTTTATAAATAGGGAAATAGACAAGTTTTTGGGGGGCATCCATTCGGAGGCCTTCCATTTTATTCACTGTTTTTACTATAAAAAACATAAAAATGATAAAAACCATTATTGGTAGTAACAAAGTCTTTGTAAATTTTTAGTCATAGTAATAAAGTTTTAAAAAATTTTTACTAATTAGACATTTGAATTGAGCTGATAGTTATATATAATGAATGATAGTTGTTAATAAAAGCATGATTTTACTATCGAGGTGGCAAGGTCGATAGAATTTGAGTGGGCACGTGGTGAGATCGATGATTAATTTAAGATTCAAAATAATTGTGATTATCGTTGTTTTATCCATACTTAGTTCGTCGTTGATAGCGGTCATAAACTATATACACCTAAGGGATCAAACAATAGAGGAAAATGAATTGGAATTTACCAGGATTGAAAAAACAATGAAAGATTCTATCGAAACTTATGAAAAAGCGATTCAACTGTTGGATAAAAACACCGCTGTTGCAATGGAAGAAAATACGGGCAAGATTATCCGGGTGTATAATGAAAATCCGGATTTTGATGAATGGGATTTTCAGGAATTATATAAACAATTGGGGATGCACATTTATATCATCAACGAAGAAAATGTGATCACTCATGGCAGTTTTCCGGATGATATCGGACTCGATTTTAATGATTGTTGCCAAAAACTTGCGTCTTTATTGGATAAACGGAGAGAGTCGGGACAATTTTATCATGATGCGATGGATATCGAACAAAAAACGGGGAATGTAAAAAAATATAGTTATATGGCTACGCCCGATAAAAAATATATTATTGAATTGAGCTACAATTTAAATGAAAACGCCGTTTACAATGCTTTCAATTTTTTTTACACCATTGATGAATTAAAAAAATTATATCCCTATATTTACGATGTCAACATTTTAAATATTGGCGGACTGGCTTTGGGTAAGTCGCTCAACGAAAGAAGTTTGACGAAAAAAGAGCGTGAATCCTTCGAAGCGACGTTGACTTCAAAAGAAACGAATGAACTAAAAGGGGATTGGCGGGGCAAAACGGCCACTTTCCGGTACATATATTACGATTCGATTTTTGATGAAGATTTCGCCCAGAACAAAGTCATAGAAATCATCTATGATGATCGACTTTGGAGCGCCAATCTGGTCCAATACAGAAAAATGTTTATCGTTCAACTGTTCATTATCTTCAGCTTTGTTTTTGTAATTTCCTTTGTCATTGCAAGACCGATGTATTTGGCCTACCATGACCGATTGACGGGACTGGCAAACCGCTCCGCCTTTGATGAATTAAAGTCAGCGGTAAAGGCGAAAAAAGGAAAGAAAACGGCATTTTTCATGATCGATTTGGATTATTTTAAAGTGGTGAATGATGATTTGGGCCATCAGGCAGGTGATACGCTTCTGAAACAAGTGGCCAATATTATCCGTTCGGTCATTCCAAAGAACGGTGCGGTTTATCGCTACGGAGGCGATGAGTTTGTCGTTATCCTGAACTCCACGACAGATGAAGAAGCGGAAGAAGTGGCGAGGAACATCATTAAAGAAATCAATGATTTCATTGAACAATATAAGGATGTGAATAAAACAGGGGTTTCCGCCAGTATCGGCATCTCCTTTTATCCGGATGATGGGGATACAAAGCAAATGCTGTATAAAAAGGCGGATATGGCTTTGTATGCCGCAAAGAAAAAAGGGAAAGGCCAATATGCCATCTTTCAAAAAGACCACGAATAATGGGAATTGGACGTCTATAAGGCGTCCAAATTTTTTTGGAATTTTTTATTGTAAAGGGTGCTTGACGTAAAGCTTATTTTACATTATCCTTTATATTAAGGGAGGAAAAAACTTGAAAAATCATCTAGCAAAGTTCAGACAAGAATTCGGATATTCGCAGGACAAGTTGGCTGAACTGTTGGGGGTATCGAGACAAACCATCATTTCCATTGAAAAGGGAAGATATAATCCTTCTCTTCCGTTGGCATTGATGATCGCCAAATTGTTCGATTCAAAGGTTGAAGATATTTTCATATTGGAAGAAAAAGATTTTAAAAAGTAGATGAAGGTGGTGAAACATATGAAGGGGGATAAAACAAGCCAAATTGTATTTTGGATTGTTGGATTTCTGCTTCTTTTATCCAGTGTTTTGATAAGCATAGTTTCGCTTACGTTTGGCAAGTTTCCAGCCGGGCATGAAATTATGTTGTTTGGGCTCAGTATCGTCACACTTTGCAACGCCTATTTATATCCCCAATTCAAGGCCAATGATGAACGTTCCAAACGGATTCGGGAAAAAGGAATGTTTGTAAGTTATTTTTTTATTATGGGATATATATTAGTATTGATGCTGCTGTTTGAATTTAATGTACTCCTTTTAAACGGTTATCAGACTGTGTGCGTATTGGCGACGTTGATCATGATAACGGTTTTTTCATCTTTCGTTGTACTGTCGAAACGTTATTGATAGTTCAAAAGAATATTTGTACTTTTTCTGCATGATAAAATAAAGAATATACTAGAGGAGCAATCAACATGGATTTACGCCAACAAATCGAAAACTACATTCCCTATAATGCACAGGAAGAGAAGGACAAAGAACTCATTCTCCGCTATATGGATACGTTTGATAATTTACTGACGAGGGAGAATGAATTCGCCCATTTTACCGCTTCTGCATGGATCGTGAACAGAGACCGTACAAAAGTGTTGATGATCTATCACAACATTTATCAATCATGGTCTTGGGTTGGGGGGCATGCGGACGGAGATGCCGACTTATTGAGAGTGGCCATCAGAGAAGCGAAGGAAGAAACGGGACTGAAGCAGGTGAACCCCGTATTGAATGACATATTCTCAATAGAAATTTTAGGCGTCGCAGCCCATGAAAAACGGGGAAAACATGTGGCAACGCATGTGCATTTGAATGCCACTTATTTATTGGAAGCCGATGAACTGGAAACATTGCACATCAAGCCGGATGAAAACAGCGATGTGAAGTGGTTTGCATTGGATGAAGCGGTGGAAGCGAGCACGGAAAGGGATTTGCAAGTGGTGTACCGCAAGTTGAACGAAAAATTGCGTTTATTACAGAATAAATAATAGATTTTGTAGAAAAATATTATACTGTGCAAAATAAAAAGAACCGCAATCGATTTTGCGGTTCTTTTTTATGGAGCATACCGGGCTCGAACCGGTGACCTCTACACTGCCAGCGTAGCGCACTCCCAACTGTGCTAATGCCCCGTTCATAGAGTATTATATGCAATTTCATAAAATTTTTCAATATGGTTAAACTATAAAAATCAGTTATTTCTGTATAACGATAGTTTTTTTCTATTATATTCATAAAAATCTTTTATTAGACGAACGTATAATACATCTTTACAATTGAAATTAAAGGGCTTGTTCATAAAATGTTCAAAAACTTGAAATGGAAAATTTTGTGTATTTTATGTTCGTAAATGGTAAAGTGAATTCTTAAAATTACTATATATACGAGGTGACTAGTTGATGGAAAAAGACTTAAGCCAATTTATTAGAAACAAAGCATTTTTAGACAAAATCGTTTCTGCCGAGGAAGCGGCGTCTTGGATCAAAGATGGCATGAACCTTGGTATGAGCGGATTCACTCTTTTTGGTGAGCCAAAAGTGTTCCCAAAAGCACTTTCAGAGCGCGGTAAAACAGAAAAATTCA
Source organism: Ureibacillus suwonensis (assembly GCF_042655065.1). Classification (NCBI taxonomy): domain Bacteria; kingdom Bacillati; phylum Bacillota; class Bacilli; order Caryophanales; family Caryophanaceae; genus Ureibacillus; species Ureibacillus suwonensis. The sequence goes on along the minus strand of NZ_JBHSNQ010000184.1, from coordinate 15,019 downwards.
AAGTGAATGTGTATACAGGCGCGTCTTTGGGTCCAGCTGCTGACCAGGCAATGGCGGAAGCGGATATCGTAAACTTGCGCGTTCCATATCAGGCAAACCCTGTAATGCGTAAGAAAATCAATTCCGGCGAAATGTATTATATCGACCAACATTTATCTCATACAGCGGAAGAAGTGCGCAAAGGCACTTTAGGAAAAATCGATTACGCGATTATTGAAGCGGCAGCAATCACAGAGGATGGACTTATCATTCCGACAGGTTCTGTAGGTAACTCTCCGATTTTTGTCGAAAAAGCTGAAAACGTTATCATCGAAGTGAATATCGCTGCTCCTAGAGCGTATGAAGGTTTACATGACATTTTTATCCAAAAGGAACAAGGTGAACGTAAAGACATTCCACTTTACAATGCTTCCGACAGAATCGGTGAAATTGGAATTCGTGTAAATCCGGAAAAAGTAAAAGGTGTTATCATTTCTGAAGAGCCGGATATTCCTTCACCTCTATTCGAACCAAATGAAGAAACACAAGCGATTGCAGACCACTTGATCGACTTCTTGAACAAAGAAGTGGAAGAAGGAAGATTGCCAATTTCATTGGCTCCACTGCAATCAGGTGTAGGTTCTGTTGCCAATGCGGTTCTTAAAAACATGAAAGATGCGCAATTCAGAGATGTAATTGTGCACTCTGAAGTGTTGCAAGACGGTATCTTTGACTTGATTGATGCGGGTATCGTGAAATTCGCTTCCGGTACTGCGTTCTCACTTTCCAAAAAACGTGTTGATTCATTAGCGGAAGACTTGGAAAAATATAAAGATAAAATCATGTTCAGACCACAAGAGATTTCCAACAATCCAGAAGTGATCCGCCGTTTAGGGGTTATTTCCTTCAACACTGCGTTGGAAGTGGATATTTACGGTAACGTAAACTCTACTCATGTAAGTGGCACACATATTATGAACGGTATCGGCGGTTCTGGTGATTTTGCGCGTAATGCAAGAATTACTATTTTCGTAACGCCTTCTTTAGCAAAAGGCGGAGCAATTTCAGCAATTGTTCCATTCGTTTCTCATGTTGACCATACAGAACATGATGTAGACGTAATCATCACTGAACAAGGTTATGCAGATCTTCGCGGACTTCCTCCAGTGAAGAGAGCAGAAAAAATCATTGAAATTGCTCACCCAACATACAGACCTCAATTGCGTGCATACTTTGAAGAAGCGAAAGAAAAAGTGGGTGGTCAAACACCTCATATCTTAGAAAAAGCCTTCTCCTTCCATCAACATTACAAAGAAAAAGGTACAATGTTATTTGAAGAAGCAGAAGTAAAATAATGTAAGTTGAGAAAGGGTTACGCATATTGTACAACGTAACCCTTTCTTATATTTTATAAGGAGAATAGAGAGGGGATATTTGGGGGTACTTAATTGAATCTGAATCAAAAAGCGATTGAATATTATGAACGAAATGCATACGGGAAAGCGATGGACCTGTTCCATGAGGCATTAAATCAATATAGAGATGTGCAAGCATTGAATAATCTTGCATGGATGTATCTTTATGAAGAAGAGGACGTTGATCAAGCCTTTGAACTGATTCAAGAAGCGGTTGCATTGAATCCCGCGTCTCGTTTCCCTTATAACATTTTGGGGGAAATCCATATTAAACGGGAAAATTGGAAAGAAGCAAAAGAGGCATTGGAGAAGTCCATATCGATTCAACCTTCCAGTGAAGCGCGAATCAATTTGGCGGCGGTTTATTATCAACTGGGTGAAATGGAACCTGCTGCGAAATATTATTTGCAGTCATCGGAAGATCCGGATATTTCAGAAGAAGATGCCGACCTTTCAATGTATTGCTATATAAAATGTTTGATCGATTTGGGAAAATTCCAAGATGCAAAAGAAGCATTGGATTGTTTTTTCCGGAACAAAAAATCGGAGAGTTCTATAGGAGAAATTGAAATTGCCGATTTATATATTGAGATAAATAATTACAATGGAGCGATTTATTGGTTTGAAAAAGGATGCAATGATAGCTTGAGCAGTCCTTATTGGATCAGCAGATTCGCTTATGCTTTGTATAAGATGAACCGTTTATCCCGGCTGGATGAAGTGATCAAAGAGGCAATTGCAACAACAAACAAAAGAATAGAAGAAGTGTTGCAAGAGGAAACGGATGAATACTGGACGGAGAATGATCGGAAAGAGTTGATAGAAACCTGCAGGGAAGAAATCGATTATTATGGACAATTGAAAGAGAAGTTGGTTTCGGGGTATATTCCGAAATTCCTGTTTGCCGCTTATTTTACCGGCGGGTGCTATTTGTTTGGATGCAAGCAACATGGGCATCCTGAATACAAAAAAATATAAGCGGCAGGGAGTCAGACACAATCATAAATAGGGAGTGGATGATATGGTGGATGTACGATACCCGATTGGGGAATTGAAAGTTCCTGAAAAAGTGACTCTGGAACAGGTACAGAAATGGTTAAAGGACATTGAAACATTTCCGATTCGCTTGAGAGAAACGGTGGGCGTATTGAATGAGGAAGAATTGAATAAAACGTATCGCGAAGGTTCTTGGACTGTCCGCCAGCTAGTCCACCATATTGCGGATGCCCAAGTGCACATGTACATACGTTTGAAGCTGGCACTGACGGATGACAATCCCGATGTGGCGGTATTCGATGAAAATATTTGGGCAGTCTTGCCGGATACGGATCTTTCGGTGGAAAGTTCCATAAAAATCATCGAAGGATTGAATGAGCGGATTGTTTCATTGGGAAAAAGCCTGACGGAGGAACAAATCAACCGTACTTATAACCATCCAATCAACGGAAAAACGGCCGTGGGAGCTGAATTTGCGAAATTATATTGGCATGAGGAACATCATTTGACCCATATCAGAATAGCATTGTCATAATATCCGATGGGCATGTCAAAGTTCGGTGGCCGGGTTTTTATAAACAACCAGTCTGACACAAAAGGTTCAATATTGGAAAATCATCGGTTTTTTTCAAAACAATAAAGTTGACTATGCAAACCCCATTTATTAATGTTGTTCATGATTAAAATTTTAGAGGCGAACTTTATGAAACAGGAACTATATTGTGTGTTTTGCAAATTGATGAGAGAACTGGGTGAAAAGGATCCGCTGACATTTCATCATTCGAATAGAGTGACAAAAATCGCAGTGTTTTTTGCAAAGGAACTGGGTTTGTCAAAAAATGAGAGAAAAAAGTTGGAAGTTGGCGCTTTGCTGCATGATATCGGCAAAATAAAAATCGATGGTGATATTTTAAATAAAAATGGAAAATTGACAGATGAAGAATATGAACAGATCAAAAAACATCCTTTGTATGGATTTGAGATTTTGGAGAATAATGGATTATCCGATGAGATATCCCAACTGGCCTTATTCCATCATGAACGTTGGGATGGAAAGGGGTATCCGTATGGTTTGGCAAAGGAAGAAATTCCTTTTCTTTCCCGGTTATTGGGCTTGGCGGATACATTTGAAGCCATGACCGGATTAAGGCCATACCGTAAACCGTTCACATGGAAGGAAGCATACGAAGAAATCGAAAGAAATACCGGAACCCAATTTGATCCGACATTGGCGAAGGAATTTTTAAGATGGATGGAAAAGAAAGATTTTGAGAGCACGGTTCAATCCGTTTTTGTCAGATAGGCATTTTGTATTAGTAATCCAATTTCTAAGAAAAGTATTTATAACCACTTTCACTTTGAAACCTTTTAGATGGGCTTTCGTTAAGGGGAGGCTTTCCAATATGAGGTGACAGAAGTGCAAAAGTGGTTTTTTTATTGGCTTCAATAATCAGGCATTCAACCGTTTGCCAAAGCAGGTTAAAGGGTTTTTTGTTTGGAGGAAAAAAGTGATTGAAAAATATATCGGCACCTGATATATTTATATCAACAGACGATATATCGGATGACGATAGGTGGTGCGAAAATGGATGAAAAAACGCCTCTGACAGAAGGAGTCTATTATATACTTTTGGCCCTTTATGAACCACGGCATGGATACGGAATCATGCAATATGTTTCCGAACTGAGCAAAGGAAGGGTGGAACTTGGACCGGGCACCGTCTATGGAGCCATCAAATCCCTTGTGAAACGGAAATGGATCCAGCCATTGGAAGAGGAAGGACGGAAAAAGGAGTACGTCATTACGGAAGAAGGAAAGCAAGTAGTGGAAGCGGAAATCCGGCGGCTGGCGGAGCTGTATCATAACGGATTATTCATAACCAAAGGAGGGCAATCGGAATGAGAAAGGTGAAATATCGTTTTTTTCTGGACTATGAAAAAGAAGAAAAATGGATCAATGAAATGGCAAAAGAAGGATGGCACCTTGAGAAATTTACAACCGGACGTTTTGTATTTACAAAGGGCGAGCCTGGCACATTTATTTACCGTAATGAGTTTTTGGGGAACTTATCGAAGAAAGAGAAAGCGGAATATTTTGAGTTCCTTCAGGACAGCGGCGCGACGATTGTGCATGAATTCTTTGGCTGGATCTATGTGAAAAAGCCGGCAAGTGAAGGAACGTTTGAACTGTATACGGATGCAAGCTCCAAAATAACCTATCTTAATCGCATCTTAAATACGTTTCTTGTTCTTTTTTTGGCCAACATTGCCGGTGCAGGGACGAATTTCACGTTGTTGGGGCAATCGGACACAGGGGTTATGCATGGAGTGGTTGCCTTCTTCAATTTGTTTGTGGCGGTGCTTTTATCCATTCCGATGATGAAAATCAACAAGAATAAAAAGAAATTGCAGGAACTTTGAGGGAAAGAAAAAGCCCTCTTCCGTTGATGGAAGGGGGACTTTTTTGTGAAAAAATATGATGGATCACAGTTTGGTATAAAAAGTTGGCGGTTAATGGAATAGTTCCTTGGAAGTAAAAAGAAAAAAGAATTTTACAATGGCTTTGTAGATAGAAAAGAGGATGGAAAATTTATCAAACCTGCCGTATATTTGAGAAGATAGATTTCTCTTAATATAAGTAGGTGAATGATTTGCAATTATTGAAAATACTTCTTGGAGCGATTTTCATTTTGTCGGGATCGATATTGTTTGGGCTTGTCCATGCGGCCATCACCATTCATTCAGCAGGATATACGATTGAGAATTTTTTCTATAATGTATATTGGACGAGAAACTTGGTGCCGTATATATTGGGCGTTCTTCAATTAATCCTGGGTATCCTATTAATTGTTTTGGGATTAAGAGGGGAAAAGGCAGTGGAAGCGGAGGAAGCCGCAGGGCAAGAAAAATAGATTTCAGCCATCAGGAAGAAGAAAAAGGGTCAAAATATGAGGTAGATAATGTGCCGGTTCATTATAAGGCAACAAGGAGATTCAGCCATGGAGTATTATAAGTTTTTGAGACAATATGTAGGGACAAAACCATTGATTTTGCCGGGTTCAGTGGTGATCATCGGCAATGGAAAGGGAGAAGTGCTTTTGCAAAAACGCCCTGAAGGAAGATGGGGGCTGCCAGGAGGATTGATGGAGCTTGGGGAAAGCTTTGAAGAAGTGGCTGAGCGGGAAGTGCGGGAAGAAATTGGCCTCGAGATCCGAAATTTGCAACTCCTGCACGTCTTTTCAGGAAAAGAATTTTATACAAAAGCCCCAAACGGAGATGAATTTTACAGTGTAACCGCCGTGTTTTACACCGAGGAATTCGGAGGAACCCTTCAATTTCAGCACGCTGAAACCCTCGAAGTCCGTTTTTTCCATAGGGACCGTCTGCCGGAGAATATGGTGGGAAGTCATCGTATGTTTATTGAGCGACTCGGGAGTTTATAGTAAGTTTAGTGTATTGTTTGATTTCTGTTTTTGGGACGTCAAAAAGAATGCACCTTTTCCAACACCAACGGCATTCGAACAGGTACATTCCAAAATTGAGAAAATTATATTTAGTGGCTCTTTTCTGTTTTCAAAAGCGATAAACCCGAATTCAAACAACGTATATCATTGATTGGCACCTCCCTGTAAGAGTGATGCATTACAGAGGAGGTGCTATGGTTTCCAATCGATTACAAGAAAGTATCTGTAATTAAAAATAGGAGAGTAGGACACAATAGACAGCCTAAACCCGTATAGAATGTGGCTGTAACAGCGCCATAAGGAACCAACTTAGGATCAGTTGCTGCCAAACCGCCCGTTACGCCGGAAGTTGTCCCCATTAATCCGCCATAAACCATGGCAGACGTTGGATTATTTAAACCGATGAATCTGGCGACAAATGGAGTGCCGATCATCACTAATACGGATTTTACTAAGCCGGCTGCAATACTGATGGCAATCACTTCTGAACCCGCATTTAATGCGGCGCCTGTCACCGGACCCACAATATACGTAACGGTTCCGGCGCCGATGGTTGTAATGCTCACCGCATCCCGGTAGCCGAACACAAATGCGAAGATCACCCCTACAATAAAGGACAACACGACGCCGATAAACAGGGAGATGACGCCCCTAAAACCGGCTTTTTTAATTTCATCAAAGTTTGCACCAAAGGAAGTGGCAACGATGGCGAAATCTCTTAACATACTGCCTCCTAAAAAGCCCATTCCTGCTAAAACGCTTACATCTGCAATTCCTTTCGAGCCGCCAGTGGCTACCCCACCAAAGTAGGCCAATACCAAACCAATCACAATGGCAATAGCGGAGCCATGAATCCTGCCTTTTGTGAATTTATCGGATATGAAATAAGCAAACCACATCGTTAATCCGACTACAACAAATGCGGTAATCAATCCATTATTTGCAAATACATTTTTGATTAAATCAAGCATCCGTTTCCCCCCTCACGATGGCTTCATGAAAAGTTGATTCAGAATGTTTTTTTCCGCTGAGCAGGGGAACGCATGCCCAACTAATTACAACAACGCCGATCCCCGCAATAATGGCTAATGGACCGCCTGTTAAAGCGCCCAATACGTTTTGGCTGGCTGCCATCGCAATGACAACCGGAATATACATCTGATTCCAAAAACTTAAGCCTTCTAATGAAGGTTTAGAAATTTTCCCGGTTTTGATCAACTTATCGACAATAATGATTAAAAGCAGCATGGCAATTCCTACGCCACCAACATTTGAATCGACTCCCATCAATGCCCCAATGAATTCACCGACAATTGAACCAACCAAAAAACACCCAGCCAAAATGGCAACACCATAAATAACCAACATTTAACACCCCTTTTCGTGAATTAATAGAATATTCAGTCGACTGTATATTTGTAAGTATCATATTTCATGAAAAGAAATAAATCAATAATAAATTTGAACTAAACAGAAAAAAAACGAATTTTCGATTGAAAATGTGCATTTCCTGTATTATGATTTATGTACACAGTCGACTGTATATTTAAAAAATACAGAATATAGGATAGAGAAGTGATGAACATGGAATTTTTTATTAATTATCCATCAGATAACGCTTTATCAAGAATGGTTGCGGAAAAAATCATCGAGCAAATATTAAAAGGGGAATTAAAACCGGGGGATAAAATTGTTGAAAGCACTTATGCCGAATTGTTCAACATCAGCCGCTCTCCAGTTAGAGAAGCGATTTATTTGCTCACTACAGAAGGATTAATAGAAAGAATTCCAAGAAAAGGTGCTTTTGTCAAAGGTTATACACTATCCGAAATTCAAGATTTATTAGATATTCGAAATAATATCGAGCTATTATCAGCGAAAAAAATTCGAGATCCACATAAAAAACAAGATTTATTAAAAGAATTGAAGCTTATTTTGGATGAAATGGATGACTGTTGCAACCGACTGCAATACGTATATCTTAACTACGCATATCACTATACGCTCATCAAATTTAGCGAAAGTTCCGTATTAGAAGAAGTGTATAGTAAAATCAGCCTTCCTCTTATTCGAATTCAAAGCATTCACTTTTCATTAACGGAAGCGGTAGAAAACTCGAAAACAGAGCATCGAAAAATGTATGAGTTTTTAAAAGAAAATAGAGTAGAAGAATTTATTTCACTGCTTCGCAAACATACGGAAGATGTGATTACAAATGTTAGTAAAATTTTATTCTAGAGAGGAGGCTTATATTGAAAAGTGCTTTTCTCTTTCCAGGGCAAGGTTCTCAATATGAAGGAATGCTCTATGATTTACCTGAAGATCCAGCCGTAAAAGAAATTTTAGAAGAAAGCGAAGAAATATTAAATATTTCCATTGATTCATTGCATACGAAAGAAGCTCTCTCTTCAACCAAGGCGGTGCAACAATGTTTATTAATTGCTTCTGTCAGTGCCTTGAAAGTGTTTGAAAAAAATGGGCTAATCCCTCATTTTGTTGCGGGCCATTCCGTAGGTGCATTTGGAGCAGCTGTAGCTTCCGGCGTTATTTCATTTGAAACGGCATTAAAGTTAGTCACCAAACGAGGAGAACTCATGGAAAAAGCCTATGATTTGGGGTACGGAATGGCTGTCGTATTAGGATTAGATGAATATAAACTATCCGAAATCGTTAACGAGTTATTCGATGAAAAAGAACCGGTATATGTCTCTAACCGAAATGCGCCAACTCAAATAACCTTGTCCGGTTCCATCAAGGGTTTAGAAAAAGTCATTGAATATGTGAGAGCCAATGGCGCTGCGTCAGCCCATCTGTTAAATGTATCGACGCCTTCCCACTGTCCGCTGTTTCAACAGGTCAGTGAAGAACTGATGAAGGAATTGGATCATTGCGACCTGAAAAATCCGAAAATTCCGATATCAAGCAACATCAATTCAAGATTATTAACGACGGCTGATGCGGTAAAAGAAGACTTGGCAAATAGTATTTGTTATCCGGTTCGATGGCATGATGCCGTCAACTTGCTATATGAGATGGGAGCAAAATGTTTGATCGAAATGCCGCCGGGGAATGTTTTATCGAAGTTGGCCCAACAAGCATTTCCTCTTGTTCAAACGCTGTCTGTCTCAATGAATGGAATAGATGATTGTTTATATGTCATGTCAAATCAATAAAGGGGTGTTCATAAATGGTGATTTCAAGTGTGGAAATGGAAAGGAAATCTTGGACTACAAGAGTCGAAGCGAAAAAGAAAACGATCGAAAGCGTCCAAGGTCTTGTTGACGGAGTGATTATTCCGACCGAGCGCATAGTAGAAGTTTTGGAGCGCTTAATCAAACCTGGCGATCGGGTGGTACTGGAAGGGAATAACCAAAAGCAAGCTTCGTTTTTATCTAAATCTTTAGTGCAAGTGGATCCGAAAAAAGTTCACGATTTGCACATGATTATTTCAAGTATTTCAAGACCGGAACATTTAGATATATTTGAATATGGAATTGCCAGAAAAATAGATTTTTCTTATGCGGGTCCACAAAGTCTCCGCATCGCTCAAATGATAGAAGACGAAAAAATAGAATTAGGCGACTTGCATACGTATATCGAGCTGTATGGGCGATTGTTTGTAGACTTAATTCCGCAAGTGGCTCTTGTTGCAGCAGATAAGGCAGATCGATACGGAAATCTTTATACTGGCCCAAATACAGAAGAAACGCCAACATTGGTAGAAGCTACTGCGTTCCGTGACGGCATTGTCATTGTGCAAGTAAATGAAATTGTCGATGAGTTGCCTCGTGTTGATATTCCAAGTTCATGGGTGGATTTTGTGGTTGTGGCAGATGAACCTTATGAACTGGAACCGTTATTTACGAGAGACCCGAGACACATTACAGATATTCAAATTTTACAAGCAATGATGATTATTCGCGGCATTTACGAAAAGCATGGGGTTAAATCGTTAAACCATGGTATCGGCTTTAATACAGCCGCTGTGGAATTGCTGTTGCCAACGTACGGTGAATCATTAGGGTTAAAAGGGAAGATCTGTACGAACTGGGTTTTGAATCCCCACCCAACACTGATTCCAGCAATTGAGTCTGGATGGGTCGAGAGCGTCTATTGTTTCGGCGGCGAGTTAGGGATGGAAAAGTATATTGAAGCAAGAAGAGACATTTTCTTCACAGGAAAAGATGGCAGTCTTCGCTCAAACCGAACTTTAGCCCAACTAGCTGGCCAATATGCAGTGGATTTATTTATTGGCTCCACTTTGCAAATGGATGCTTTAGGAAATTCATCCACTGTAACGAGAGGGCGAGTGGCCGGCTATGGTGGAGCACCGAATATGGGGCATAACCCTGGTGGACGAAGACACGCAACAGATGCTTGGTATAATCTCAAAACTTCTGATGATCCGCTGGCAAGAGGCAAAAAGTTAGTCGTGCAAGTGGCTGAAACATTCCAAGAAGCAAACAAGCCAGTATTTGTCGAATCTCTTGATGCTATTCATGTTAAAGATCAGGCAAAGCTACGAGTGGCGCCAGTGATGATTTATGGAGAAGACGTAACACATATTGTGACGGAGGAAGGAATTGCTTACCTTTACAAATCAGATAGTATGGCTGAAAGACGAGAAATGATTGCGGCGATTGCAGGGGTAACACCGATTGGCATGGAGCATAATCCGAAATCAACTGAAAAATTGCGAGAGAAAGGGCTTATTGCAATGCCTGAAGACTTAGGAATTCGCCGTTCTGATGCCAAACGTTCATTGCTTGCCGCTAAAAATATTGATGAACTCGTGCAATGGTCAGGAGGATTGTACAACCCACCAGCTAGATTCCGCAGTTGGTAAGGAGAGGGGGAGACAAGTGATCGATGCATACCAATTATCATCCACATTAGCAGAATTAGCAGTTGCCTCACTCATTGAGGAAGTCTCGCTAACTCCTAAACCTGGGCTTGTGGACCGAAATGACCAAGGTTCACATGATGATTTAACGTATCACATGATGATTGAGTCAGCGCAAAGTTTACGAGAAACCTTTTATCAAATGGCCTTTGAGTCATATGGTGAAAAGCCTTCTCAATATTTGCGGGAAAGAATCGGTGAGATTGGTAGACAAGGCGAAATGAGGATGTTTCAAGTGACAAAGGGCGTCAACACCCATAAAGGAGCCATTTGGTCCCTTGGATTAATAACAGCCGCGGCAGCCATCCATTTTGGAGCGTGCGATGAAGAGACCCTTTGTTTTACTGCGGGTGAAATTGCGCATTACGAAGATCGTTTTATTCCCTTTCAACGGACAAATGGCATGAAGGCGATTCAAAAATATGGAGTTTTGGGTGCGAAGGCAGAGGCACAACTGGCTTTTCCCCACATTCGCCATTACAGTTTGCCGGAATTCAAGTCATCGGTACAACGTTATAATTATGAGATTGCAAAGTTTCGCGCGTTACTGGCGCTCATGGCAAATTTAGATGATACGTGCCTATTGCACCGCGGCGGAATGGAAGGTTTAATATTTGCCAAACGGTACGCAAAGAAGGTTCTGAAAAATGGGAATTTAGAAGAACTGGAAGACATGAATGAGCAATTTGTGAAGCGGCATTTATCGCCAGGAGGGAGCGCTGATTTACTGGCCGCCACCATTTATATCTATAAAATTTGTCAAACGCAATATGCACATCAAATGGCAGTTGTCACAACCAGCTAAAAAAGGGGAGAGGTAGAGTGGAGAAGTTCACATATTCGTTTCCAGCAACAAAGAAAATTACAAATCGAGCCCATGTTGGCGTTGTCGGATCAGGTGATTTGGAAGTGCTTGTGGAACCGACTGATGATAATCAAGCAGTATTTGAAATTCGTACGGGGATTACGGGCTTCCAAGATACGTGGAAAAAAGTCATCGAGCGTTTTGTCAGCCTAAATGATGTTTCAGCCCGCATTACGATTAACGATTTCGGGGCAACGCCGGGAATCGTTTCCCTTCGTTTGGCACAAGCAGTGGAGGTGAGTGGAAATGGTAAAGGTTATGACGAATAGTTTAGTAGAAAGTTTTGCGCGGGAAAGGGCATTCCAGCTGCTGGACCAAGGAAGCGCTTATGAAATTTTAGGCCCTTTTGATCGGTTTGGGTCTCCGCATTTGGAAAAACAAAACATCGTCCCTCAATTTGATGATGGCATGATTATTGTAAAAGGAAAACTGAATGGCAATGATGCCGTCGTGATCTCCATTGAAGGAAAATTCCAGGGCGGCGGAATTGGGGAAGTGTCGGGAGCCAAGTTCGCAGGCACATTGGAAAAAGTCTTAAAAGAATGCAAGAAGGGCAATAGGATATACCCTATTATCATTTACGATACAGGTGGAGTGCGTTTGCAAGAAGCGAATTACGGCTTGCTCTCCATTGCGGAAATCAGTGCGGCCATCGTGGAATTGCGCAAGTATGTGCCTGTTGTCGGCATCATTCCAGGAAAAATCGGATCGTTTGGCGGCATGTCGTTAACAGCGGGACTATGCAGTGCATTGATTATGACGCGGGAAGGCCGATTGGGAATGAACGGACCGGAAGTCATCCAGCAAGAAGCGGGCATTCGGGAACTGGATTCCAAAAATAACCCATTGATATGGAAAATGATTGGTGGAGCAGCACGCAAAGAAGCTGGATTGATTGATATTTTGGTGGAAGATGATGTACAGAACTTTAAAGAAGCGATTTTGAGCGTTTGGAACGGAGAAATTGAACTCAAAAATAGAACAAAACAAATTGATTATTATTTATCGTTATATAAATCTTGTACATTGGAAGAAAGAATATTGCCAGAAGTTGCAAGGGAATTGTTAGCGGCAGGAACTGAAAGGCAAAATACAGAATTGCCGGTTCCAACAGAAGTTGTACAAAGCACAGGGAGAAAGTGGTTCGACTTATTAACGGATGGGAAGCCGTCCATAAGTGAAGTTCCGTCGGTATTAGTAGCAGATACAGCGATAAATGGCATCAAAGCACGCGTCATTGCGGTTGTACCAAATCCGGAAAGCATTTATTACCGTGCCCGGAAAGGGGAAGTTGGTTTATTGGAAGGATGGACCATCGCAAAATATGTGCAGCAGGCGATTGATGAGGACTGCGATGCAGCCGAAAAACGGCTAATTATTCCGATTGTCGATGTACCAAGCCAAGCCTTTGGTTATCATGAAGAATTGCTCGGCCTTTATTTGGCTTGTTCCGCGGCAATCGATGCTTATGCAACAGCGAGACTTGCAGGGCATCCAATTGTGACGGCGATTGTTGGAAATGCGATTTCCGGGGCGTTCTTGTCCCATGGCATGCAAGGGAACCGATTAATCGCTTTAAATGATGATGGCGTCAACGTCCATGTGATGTCGAAAAAGTCGGCGGCAATCATCACGATGCGTTCCATCGAAGAACTGGATGAAGCAGCGAAGGAAGTTCCGGCGATGGCTTATGATATCCAATCATTCCAAAAGCTTGGAGCACTCTATCAATTGCTGGATGGGGTAAATGGGAAAAATCCAAATGATGATGACAAAAAGGTGTTAATGGATGCTATTATCGACGCATATCACGACATTCAAAAGCACAATGATCGAGATTTATCTTGCCGATTAACATCTGAAATTGCTAAAAACGGCGGCAGAGCGGCTTCGATTAAGGTAAGAGAGATGATTGAGGCGCAATGGAATTGAAGGTACATGATATTGTGAAATTTGAAAGCATTGATGTTCTCGAAAAAACAACGCCGATTCCAGATTGGGTGTTTAATGCACCTGCAGCGAAAAGCTTTGGGGTAGTCAGAAGAATGCCCATTATGGACGATATGGTTCCCATCGGTTTACGCGGCAATACAAGAGAACAACGCTTCGGAACGTTTATTCATAAAAGCCGTATTGTAGAAGTGATGACGCCTGTGGATTTAGTGGATCGAATTGAAGGATATACCAATAAAATACATCTTCCCACTTTGAAAAAAATAAAAGAGGATTTTGAACAATTCAACTTACTATGGGGGCCGACTGGAAGCGTCGGATTTGAGCTCGCAACGGGTATTTCGGTGACGACAGAAAGAAGCGATATTGACGTATGCATTTATATGGATGTAATAGATAGGGAATTGCTAGTAGAAGTAGGGAAGTTTTTAAAAACGTTGGAGCGAAGAGTCGACGTACAGGTTGAACTGGCTTCTGTCGGTGCGTTTTTATTACATGACTTTTTAAAACACGAAAAATTAGGGTTTGTGATAAGAACGCCATTTGGCCCCCAATTATGCACGACAGTGGAAAACCGAATTCGATTGCTTGTAAATCATTAAAAGAGATGCGAAGGCGTCTCTTTTTTTATTGTAAGTTGATTGCTTCGTAAAACGGGACAATAAGGGAAAAGGCATGTAAGAGTGGAAATGATGGTGGGGAGTGATAGGAGGTTTGTTGGAAAATTACTATAAAAATACATGTTAACATTGGAAACCTTAATAATTAAAAGGTTTCTTTTTTTGTTTAATACTAGGGCTGAATAAAAACTTTTGAATTTATGGTTATAATTAAAGTTAGAAAAAATTTTTAATTGAAAATAAGAGTTAATAAAAAGTGGGTGTAGTAAGTGGATGTAAAAACAATGTGGTTAAATGAGATTATTGAATCTTTGAAAGATCTTGGCGGAACAGGCACATTAGAAGAAATTTATGACCAAATAGAAAAAAGAAGAAATATAAATTTAGATAAATATACTGATTGGAAGGCACAAGTACGAAGAAATATTTATCAACATTCGAGTGATAGCAAAGAAGGGGTATTTAGAGGCAAACCTGGAGATAGGAATGACCTATTTTATACAGTAAAAGGTAAGAGAAGTGGGGTATGGGGGTTAAGAAATTACATGATTGAAAACGATGTATCTATAAGAAAAGGTATTGTTAAAATAATGGATGAATATTTAGTAGAAAAATCTAAACCTTTAAAAGCTAATCCTTTAGCTAATTTTGTAAGACACCAAATTACTAATGAATTCAAAAAGTTGCCATTTTTAAATGAGAGTTTTGCAAAATTAGATTTTTATTAAAAAGAGTTTTAAAAGAAACCCAAATAAATTGGGGTATTTTGTATCTTTGGTTTACAAATATTCTGTTTGTCCTTTTTTGGGCGTACTTGCAGAATT
>NZ_JBHSNQ010000183.1:0-30974 GCF_042655065.1 Ureibacillus suwonensis | reverse complement strand
GGCCCACAACATACTGAAAAGGGCCGCAAATTCCCAAACCAATTTCAAAAATAAGGAAACAGAGCGAATGGAAAAACTCATTGTTTTCTCCATTCGCTCTGTTTTTATGGACTTTTTAGACAAGCCCCTTTTATGCATTGCGTATTGTTTACTTATGAAAATGGGAAGTTTCATGTAAACATAGAAAATAAGTGAGTTATGGGAGAGGATAAGCTTGAATAAGCGATTATTTGTCGCTGGTTTTATTGCGTTTATTCTTTTTCTTATTTTACGGTATGTATATGATTTGCCTATATTCGTTTCTTTTGATAAAAATATGCAAGCGTTAGTAGGGGAAAATTCGTTTATTGGTAGCTTCCATTATCTCGGGGAACTAAAAGTTATTAGTTTGATTACCTTAATATTATTGGGATGGTTAGGGTTTAAGCATCCAAATAATCCTAGAATTATTTTTGTATTATTTACTATTCCGGTGGGCTTTTTGTTGAATCAATTAATGAAAAATTGGGTGAAACGTCCACGGCCTGAAATTGAAAATCAATTGTCATCCTACAGTTTCCCATCTGGCCATGCGATGTTAGGATTGCTTTACTTATTGACTATTGCATTTTTATTGTCTGAACGAACTACAGTTGAAAAAAAGAAATGGTGGATATGGATTGTTGCCATTACTCTTGCTTTCTTTATAGGTTTATCGAGAGTGGCGGAAAGCCGTCATTTTGCCATTGACGTAATGGCAGGGTGGTGTTTGGGCGTTGCTTGGTTCTGCCTTTGCGTATATTGGTATATTAATAAATCATCCAATCAATTGAAACGCGATTAATGCGTTTCCTTTTTTGAAATTGTTTATCTAGTACACAAAATATAGATTTAGTAAAAAAAGTTGCTCTAAGGAAAATTTGAGTATAATATAATACTAAGAATAAAATGAAAGGATGTTCTGATGAGCAACATCGTTTTAGCTTTTAGCTTAACATTGCTAGCAGGACTTGCAACAGGCCTAGGTGCGCTAATTGCATTTTTTACAGAGAGAACCAATAAGAAGTTTTTATCAGCAGCATTAGGATTTTCAGCAGGCGTTATGATTTATGTTTCATTGATTGAAATTTTTTTTAAAGCAAAGGATGCATTAACGGCTGCTGTTGGAGATACAAAAGGGTATTGGCTAACGGTTATAGGCTTTTTTGGAGGAATGCTATTCATTGCGCTTATTGATAAATTTATTCCGACAAAAACGAATCCCCATGAAGTAAAGACGGTGGAAGATGTACATCAGGCAGAGCGCGAACATCGAGATTCAGAAGAAGCTAAATTAATGAAGGTCGGTATTTTTACTGCTCTTGCAATTGGCATTCATAATTTTCCAGAGGGTATCGCTACTTTCATGTCAGCCATTCATGATCCAAGCGTCGGAATTGCTATTGCCATTGCCATCGCCATTCACAATATCCCGGAAGGTATTGCTGTGGCGATACCGATATTTTATGCAACTGGGAAACGAATGAAAGCATTTAAACTTTCTTTTACTTCGGGGCTTGCAGAGCCAATTGGTGCATTAGTAGCCTATTTAATTTTAATGCCATTTTTAAATGATATTTTGTTTGGAATTATTTTTTCGGCAGTAGCAGGCATCATGGTGTTTATTTCCCTAGATGAACTGCTCCCAGCCGCAAAGAAATATGATGAAACCCATTCATCTATTTATGGAGTTGTTGCAGGAATGATAGTCATGGCAGTAAGTTTGATTTTGTTATCATAAAATTAAAAGGAGTTGTTCGAAAGCTTAAAACTTCGAACAACTCCTGTTTTTATCTGATTTTTGAAACACTCGATATTTCTTCTACATGAACACCGCGTTGATCAGGTTTAGTAAGAACAATCTTATGCGTTGGGAATCGTTCTTTCATTTTCTCCACAAATTGTTCCCCGATGGAGTTCGGAATAATAGAAATCATGGTTGGACCAGCACCGCTTAAAGCAGTGCCAAATGCCCCGGCTTTTTTCGCCTCTTCGCGAATTTCATGGTAATGAGGAATTAAATCAGCACGGAATGGCTCATGGAATAAATCGGATTCCATATATTTTCCGATGCGTTTATAATCTTTCAATACCAAAGCAGCTGCGAGCATATTAGCCCCGGAGCTGGCTCGAACGGCATATTGGCGTTTAAATGAACTTGGCAATACGTCTCTTGCTTCACAAGTTTTTAACATCACTTCTGGAATAAAGAGGACAAAGGATGCTTCAAGGTCATGGACGTGAATTGTATCCACATTGCCTTCTTCATCCATTGAGGAGATAGTTAAACCTCCTAATACGGACGCAGTTGCATTGTCCGGGTGTCCTTCCATTTGGGAAGATAAGTTTAATTTATCTTGCACTGATAATTGAAGGTCGCAGAGGAGATTGGCGATTTCTATTCCTGCTACAATCGCCGCTGCACTGCTGCCGATTCCTCTTGCAAAGGGAAGTTGGCTTGTCATTTCAATACGGCAGCTTGGCATTACTTTGTTGTATCGTTTTGCCGTTTCATTGGCGACGTTATAGATTAGATGATTTTTTAATTCAAATTCTTTAGGCAAGCCTTCAGATAAATGGATGATTTCCCATTCATCCTGCAAAGAAACCGTTAATTCAAGATAAAGAGATAGGCTGAGACCGATTGAATCAAATCCAGGGCCTAAATTTGCAGTACTGCCTGGAACGGTAATTTTCCATTTTTTACTCATACTAAACCCTCAATATAGTTTCGAATTTCTTCCATATCGTTTTTCAAAGAAACGACTTCCACCGTTGACGCGTTCATCGCTGTATCAGGATCTTTTAGTCCGTTTCCTGTAAATACAGTGACCACTGTGCTGCCTTTTGCGATTTTACCGTTATTCACGGATTTGATGACGCCGGCAAGGGAAGCGGCGGAACCCGGTTCTACAAAGACACCTTCGCTTCTTGCGATTTCTTTGTAGGCTGCAAGGATTTCATCATCCGTTACCGAATCGATGATACCGCCTGATTCATCGCGGGCAGCTTCTGCAAATTTCCAGCTTGCCGGATTACCGATGCGGATGGCAGTCGCAATCGTTTCCGGATTGGCAATCGGTTCGCCTTTTACGATGGCTGCCGCCCCTTCCGCTTCGAAGCCGTACATTTTTGGAAGACCGGTATTTTTGGCTGCATGATATTCTTTAAAACCTTTCCAATAGGCAGTGATGTTTCCGGCGTTACCGACAGGGATGCATAGATAGTCAGGAGCTTTGCCTAACGCATCAACGATTTCAAAGGCCGCCGTTTTTTGTCCTTCAATGCGGTACGGATTCACAGAGTTTACGAGCGTCACTTTTCCTTCTTCACTGATTTTGCGGACGATGGACAATGCATCATCAAAATTACCGTCAATTTCGATGATTTTTGCACCATACATGCAAGCTTGGGCAAGTTTCCCAAGAGCCACTTTTCCTTTAGGGATGACAACGATGGATTGAATGCCTGCCCGGGCAGCATAAGCGCTGGCCGCTGCAGAAGTATTTCCAGT
The DNA here is from genome assembly GCF_042655065.1 of Ureibacillus suwonensis. NCBI lineage: Bacteria > Bacillati > Bacillota > Bacilli > Caryophanales > Caryophanaceae > Ureibacillus > Ureibacillus suwonensis. The sequence goes on along the minus strand of NZ_JBHSNQ010000183.1, from coordinate 27,442 downwards.
CGATGCGCAAATGACGCATTTTGCACCTTCTTCCACCGCTTTTGCCACTGCAACCACCATGCCGCGGTCCTTAAAGGAGCCGGTTGGATTTAATCCTTCATATTTGCCGTATAATTCAATACCCAGTTTTTTTGATAAATTTCCCAAATAAATCAAAGGAGTATTTCCTTCGTTCAAAGTTAATGCAGGTGTTTTATCTGTCACAGGTAAAAATTCTTTATATTCTTCCAATAGACCTTTCCACATAATAAATGTCTCCTTTTGTTTTCGCTGGATGAACAATTGTTTTCATATAAAAGACATTTTAACGCACAATAATAGTATATTTCAATAGGAAACCAAAAATTTAAAGGATTATTAACAATATTTTTTTATCATTTTTCATCATGCCGATGAACTTGAAAAAGTTTGGTAATTTGCTTGCGATAAAAAGCGAATGGGTATATTGTAAAAGTATCAATTCAATTGTAAAGACAGGTGGAAAAGCAGATGAAGAATCATTCGGAGCAAAACACCGGCCCTGGAATTTCCCGCAATAAATTGCTGGGGGTAGCAGGCATCGGCTGGTTATTTGATGCAATGGATGTAGGCATTCTGTCATTTATCATTGCTGCATTAACGGTTGATTGGAACCTTTCATCCAATGAAATGGGATGGATCGGAAGCATCAACTCCATCGGAATGGCGGTGGGTGCCTTTCTTTTTGGGTTGTTGGCAGACAAAATCGGGAGAAAAGCAATTTTTATTACGACTTTATTATGTTTCTCCATCGCCAGTGGGCTTTCTGCCTTTACAACAACATTGGCTATGTTTTTAGTATTGCGCTTCATCATCGGCATGGGGCTTGGAGGAGAGCTTCCCGTAGCCTCCACACTGGTTTCTGAAAGCGTTCCTGCCAAAGAGCGCGGACGGATTGTAGTATTGTTGGAAAGCTTTTGGGCTGTGGGCTGGCTATTGGCCGCAATCATTGCTTATTTTGTCATTCCAAGCGACATTTGGCCGGTTGCCGGATGGCGTGTAGCATTGATTTTGACGGCAATTCCCGCTTTATATGCGGTGTTCCTTCGCTTGCATTTACCGGATTCTCCTCAGTTTTCCGCGAAACCGGAAGCGAAAAGGCGCACCTTCATTCAAAACATTGCCGGGGTATGGTCCAAAAATTATGCCAAATCCACGTTGATGTTATGGGTTCTTTGGTTTACCGTCGTGTTTTCCTACTATGGCATGTTTTTATGGCTTCCAAGTGTCATGGTTGGAAAAGGGTTCAGCTTAATTTCCAGCTTTAAATATGTATTAATCATGACGATCGCACAACTTCCAGGTTATTTCACTGCGGCATGGTTTGTAGAAAAACTCGGCCGAAAATTTGTGCTCGTCACTTATTTATTGGGAACAGCGGCAAGCGCTTATGTGTTTGGACAAGCCGAATCTGTGACGGTACTATTAATTTCAGGTATTCTATTATCGTTCTTTAACCTGGGTGCGTGGGGCGCATTATATGCTTATACACCGGAACAGTATCCATTGTTGATTCGCGGTACAGGAGCCGGTATGGCAGCGGCGGTTGGACGCATTGGCGGCATATTTGGCCCGCTCCTTGTAGGTTGGATGCGTACAGCGGAATTTGACTTCGGAACGATATTTGCTGTATTCTGTGTTTCGATTGTGATTGGAGTAGCGGCAGTGGTATTTTTAGGAAAAGAAACGAAACAAGTGGAATTGGAGTAATTTTCCTAAAGGAAGCTTTTTAAGAGGAAAAAGCTTCCTTATAAATTTGACAAAATCATGAACATTGGTATGTTACTCTATCATATTTTCTGAAAACTCATTGTATTCAATCAATATACGTGCTAACCTACTTTATTATAACTTGGATATAATTTTGAATCTCATGAAGGAGGAATTTTAAAAGAAAATGAGTTTTTGTGATGAAGTGAAGAAACGCTTTATCCGGCTTTCAAGGGGGCAGCGGAAGGTGGCGCAACTTGTGATCGAAAATCCGAATGTCGTTGCCACCCATATCGCCTCTGAAGTAGGAAAATTCATTGGTGTAAGTGAGTCGACAGTAATTCGTTTTTGCTATGCGATGGATTTATCCGGCTATAGCGAATTGCAAGAAAGAATTCGGAAAGATTTATCCGAATCAAAGAAGGTTGTAACAAAGGAACCGCTAACCATCGGGAAAAAACACGAATATTTATTCAGTGAAATCATGAATCGGGATGTTACAAGCATTTTAAATACAATCCAATATGTGGATGCTGAGAACTTCCAAAAAGCCACGCACTACTTGCATGAAGCGGAAGAGATTTATACTTTGGGATTCAGGCAATGCGCCCCTTCAGCAAGTTATCTGACTTCAATGTTAGAAAATTTCGGAAAAAAGGCATCCCAAATCCAATTTGATGTCAATGATATAGTGAAACAGATAAAAAGAATGGATAAGGATTCACTGCTGTTTGTAATAGCTTTTGATTCTGTATTGGAAGATGTATTGACAATTTTGAAAATTGCAAAAAATAAGAAAGTTAAAGTGATTGCTATTACGAATTCAACAATTTCTCTTGTCCGTGATTATGCAGACATCAGCTTCGTTGTGGGAACACAAAAACAATTTTCATTTGAAGCGGACACTGCCGCCAGCGCGATCGTACATGCTTTGATTGAAGGAATGACTTTGCTTAACAGAAACCATTATAAAAAATACTACAATCTTAATGAACAATTGGATCATGATCTCCGGCTATTGGAAGAGGAAACAATCGCGACGAAGTGATAATAACAGCATATTCGTAAAACTTTGAATTTTACGAATATGCTGTTATTTTATGGCCAAGTTGCAAGTTACGTTTTTCTATTTATAGGAAGTTGTGATAAAATAATCGGGGATGATATACAAGATTGGGAGGAACTAATTGTATGAGCAAAGTATTAGTTTTTGGACATAAAAATCCTGATACAGATTCCATCACATCTGCTATTGTGTATGCGTATTTGAAAGAACAGCTGGGAGCTGAAGTTGAAGCGGTAAGACTTGGCGAAGTAAACAACGAAACAAAATACGCTTTGGAAAAATTTGGATTCGAAGCGCCGAGATTGGTTTCCAATGTGGCGGAAGAAGCCAAAGAAGTCATTCTTGTGGACCACAATGAACGTCAACAATCCGCTGACGGAATCGAAAATGTAAAAATTTCGGAAGTTATCGATCATCACCGCATTGCAAATTTCGAAACAGCGGATCCATTATATTACCGTGCAGAACCTGTCGGATGTACAGCAACGATTTTAAATAAAATTTTCAAAGAGAAAAATGTTGAAATTCCTTCAAACATTGCAGGTCTGATGCTTTCAGCCATCATTTCGGATACATTATTATTCAAATCCCCTACTTGCACAGATGAAGATGTGCAAGCCGGCAAAGAGTTGGCGGAAATCGCGGGCGTCAATGCGGAAGAATATGGTCTAGCCATGTTGAAAGCCGGTGCGGACCTTTCTGATAAATCTTTAGAAGACTTGCTTTCTTTAGATGCGAAAGAATTTACTTTCGGCACGGTGAAATCCGTAGTTGCCCAAGTGAACGCAGTGGATGTAAATGATGTATTAAGCCGCAAAGAGGAATTGGTAAGCTTGCTTAACCAAAAGGTTGAAGAAAAAGGTTTAAACCTCTTCTTCTTCTTCGTAACAGATATTTTAAACAACGATTCTGTAGCGATTGTTGCAGGAAGTTCGGCTGAAGATGCTGCAAAAGCTTTCGGCAAAGAATTAGTAGAACATCAATTTGATTTGCCTGGCGTTGTTTCCCGCAAAAAACAAGTTGTTCCAGTATTAACAGATGCATTAAGCGAATAATAATAAACGGTGTTCAAGGAAGATCCTTGGCACCGTTTTTTATTCTAAAATGAGAGGATACACTGCCGGTCCTTCGATGACATTGCCGTATTTATCAAAACGGGATCCGTGGCAAGGGCAATCCCATGTTTCATCGGCTTCATTCCATTGGGTTTTGCATCCTAAATGGGTGCATTTTGGAGCTTCCGCCCGTATTAAATAACCTTCCGCAAGATTTGATACCGTGAAGCCGATCGCCTTCAACATCCGCATAAACGTTTTGCCAAATAAATTTCTTGAAGGGCTGTACAGGTGCTGGGCTGGATGTTTTCCACTTGTCAGTTCTGTGGAAATGATTTCTCCCGCAACAAGGGAGTTGGAAAGTCCCCATTTTCGGTATCCTGTGGCAATATAGATTCTCGGCTCACTGTCCGAAATGCGTCCGACATACGGAATATAGTCGGCAGTGTTCGGATCTTGCGCGCTCCACAAATATTCCGGTTTAGGCAAACCATATTCCGAAACAAGCTCTTTCTCCAGCATTTCATAATATACTTGTGTATTTTGCACAGCCCCTGCTGTGTGGGAACTGCCTCCGAAAATAAAGTAAGGCTGATTGTCAATGAAGGCCGTTCGCACCGTCCGGGAAGATGAATCGGTGGACAAATATTGCCCTTTCAATAATGCCGAAGTTTTTGTTGCCATTAAATAGGAGCGGTCAATAGTTAACTTTGCAATGTGCAGTCCCTTGATTGCTTCGATCGGATAGTGGGTTGCAAGAACAACCGACTTGAAATTCACTTCAAAATCATTCTCTGTCAGCAGGCAATGTTCATCAACGGCCAGCTTCGTAACCCTTGTATTCACGTATAATTTAGCCCCGGCTTTCAATGCCAACTCGGCAAAATGTTGGGCAAAGTTGACGGGATGAATTTGATAGGTGTTTTCCATCTTCAATGCGGTCTTCACTTCGAAGGGAAGTTCCGTCTCCGTTGTTTCGATGCCTTGTATACCAACTTTATGATAAGCTGCCAATTCCTTTTTTATTGTTTCCGCTCCTTGGTCTGTCGTTGCATACAAGTAAGAATCGGCCTGCCGGAAAGTTTCTGCCGCCGCTTCCCGAAGAGCGTTTTCGATCGCGTTCACATTCGCTTCATAATAAGTCCGCACTTCCTCTTCATTAAAAGTATTCAACAATAGATCAAAGACTGCTCCATGTTGAGGGGTTAATTTTCCAGTGGAATGCCCCGTTGTGCCGGAAGCGATTGAGGAGTTTGCTTCCAACAAAACGACATCGACCCCTTTTGTTGCAAGGAGATAGGCCGTATATATCCCTGTCAATCCCCCTCCCACAATGCAAACATCGCAATTCAATGAAGAGGATAAAGAATTCAAAGAGGTAGGGGCCACATTTTGCAACCAGAGCGAATTTTGCATAACAAATCCTCCTAAATCACCGTTTTTTAGGAGTATGCTAAAAAAACTGGCACATTATTCAATGAAAGCAAATCTGTTGTTGTTTTAAGAAGGGAAAAGTAAAATAGCGGAAAAGGGGGAGAACACATGAAAATTGAAGTTTGGTCAGATTTCGTTTGTCCATTTTGTTATATCGGGAAGAGACAGCTTGAAATAGCCATCCGAGATTTGGGGTATGCCGGTCAAGTGGAAGTGGAGTTGAAAAGTTTTTTACTAGATCCGACAACAGATGAAAATTCGAATGAATCCACCTACGAACATTTATCCAAAAAATACGGGATGCCGTTGGATGAAGTGAAGAAAATGACAGAGAGCGTCGTACAGCGGGCCAAGGAAGTGGGGCTCCAATATAATTTCGAGCAATTAAAAACAGCGAATACGTTAAAGGCCCATCAATTGGCCAAATGGGCTTACACAAAAGGAAAAGGTTCGGAGTTTAGTGAACGGGTATTCCATGCCTACTTCATTGAAGGCAAGGAGATCGGAAAACGGGATGTGTTGATCCGGTTGGCGGAAGAAGTCGGGCTGAACGGGAAAGAAGCCGCAGAAGTATTGGATGGCAATCAATTTTTGAAAGAAGTCGAAAAAGAGATCCAACAGGCGCAAGTCTATGGCATCCGGGGAGTTCCGTTCTTCGTCATAGAAAATAAATATGGCATTTCCGGAGCTCAGCCGCAGGAAATTTTCGAACAGGCGGTCAAGAAAGTGGCGGAAGAAAAAGGGATGAAGCCATCATTGCAAATGGTTGGAGAAGAAGGAAACTTCTGCTCTGATGGGCAATGCGATCTATAAATTCAGCCAAAAGTATGAGAGGTGCTTTCTTGATATAATGTTTGGGCTCCTTTATACTATTTAACGTATCTTGAAACCGAGATATTTGAAAATAGGGAAAGGAGCCGTTAGACAGCATGAAAAATGTATTAGTCATTAAGGCAAATAACCGACCAGACGGGATTTCTACAAAAATGTTCGAAACATATATCGAAGAAGCGAAAAAAGTGGAAGATATCAATCTGAAAATTTACAATGTTTTCGAAGAGGATATGCCATACTTTGGACAACAATTATTTGATGCATTGGCGAAGCAAAGTGAAGGAAAAGCGTTGACGGAATCAGAAGCCCGTTTGCTTGCAGCCAAGAAGAAAGCGATGGATTTGGTAACAGAAGCGGAAATCATCGTTCTTGCGTTCCCATTATGGAACTTGACAATTCCTGCTCCGTTGCATACATTCATCGACTATATTTATCAAGCCGGATTCATGTTTAAATACAATGAACAAGGACAATTGGTGCAATTATTGACAGATAAGAAATTTGTCATTCTAAATGCCCGTGGGGGATACTACTCTTCACCGGAAGCACAACCTATGGAAATGAGCGTAAATTATATTAAAAATGTATTAGGCAATATTGCGGGTATGGAACTTCTTGATGAAGTGATTATCGAAGGCCATAACGCAGAGCCAAATCGAGCAAATGAAATCATAGAAGAAGGGTTGAAACGGGTAAAAGGTTCCGCGCAAAAATTGGCGGCTGTGACAGTTTAAAGGGAAAGAGGCTGGGACATAAACAAAAAATTAAAGGGGCAGTTGAAAGAGTTTTGATAAAAAATTGAACTAACGAAAAAATGATTGAAGTGACGGGGCAAGTTCCTGTCGCGCACGCTTAGTCGCAAAGCGGAGCAAGCTCAAGGAAGTAAATTCAAAGCTTTCCTGCGACGAGCCCTCTCGAGACCACGAGGAGCGAAGGAATGAATCAGAGGAGAGTCTAGCCGGGCCCGCGGAAAGCGTCCCCGGAACGGAAATCAATTTTAATAACATATCAAAAAAAACATCATTTTCTCTTTGGAGAAAATGATGTTTTTTTGATTTGCCCCAACCTCTTTTTTTGAGTTCTTTTTTGCAAAAATATTCACAAAAAATGAATACTTACTCTCCTTGATGCAGTTTCAACAGAAAACACTTAATGGATAGTAAAATTAATTCCCTTCGAAAATGCCTGTGCATGATCGAAAAGGAATGATTTTTGTTACACAAGTTGCATTCTATTAAGTTGTGTATTTTTTTGTAATTGAAAAAATTACTACTTGTGATTTTAAATGATAATGATTATCATTTTTAATAGAATCGATTTGTAAAAACATAAGGAGAGGTTTATTCATGGCAAAAAAAATTCCAGTATATTCAGCCTTATTGATAGGAGCTTTATTATTGGGAGGTTGCGGCGAAGAAGCGACGAACAAAGATAATGAATCAAAAACTCAAATAGAGCAGAAGGAAAATCAGGCAGGCGATTTTTCCGTTGAAGTTACAAGTTATCAAGAATTCGCATTGGATCAAATCGATCAATTTTTAGTAGGAACCGAGAAATTTGTAAATTTAATTAAAGCTGGGGATATTGAAGGGGCAAAAGCGCTTTATCCTTTAGTGCGGATGTATTATGAACGTTCAGAACCGATTGCCGAGAGCTTTGGAGATTTGGACCCCCGCATTGATGGCCGTTTGGCGGATATCCAGGAAGAAGGCAAAGGCGAGGAAGAATGGTCAGGCTATCATAAATTGGAATATGCCCTTTGGGTGGAAAATACGACAAAAGGTTATGAAGATGTGGCAGATCAATTGCTTGCAGATGTAAAAGAGCTGCATGCTTTGGTACAAACCGTTGAAGTGACGCCGGATTTACTAATCACTGGAGCTGTCGATCTTTTAAACGAAGTATCCACTTCAAAAATTACCGGGGAAGAAGAAATTTATTCACATACAGATCTTTATGACTTCAAGGCAAACGTTGAAGGGGCTGAAAAAATCTTTTCCATTTTGCGCGAAAAACTCGAAAAGAAAGATAAGGAGTTAGTAAAAACATTGGATGAAAGATTCAAAACAGTGAACGAGTTGCTGGCAAAATATGAAACTGCGGATGGCGGTTTTGTTTCATATGAAGAATTGACTGAAGAGGATACAAAGGCATTGGCAAGTGCAGTGAACCAATTGGGTGAACCGTTAAGTCAAATGGGTATCGTTCTGGAGTGAGAGAGATGAACGAAGGAAAATGGTTAAATAAAAAAGTTTCTAGACGCGAAATGCTCAAAATGACTGGGGTTGGAGTCGTAGGAGTGGCAATAGGGGCTACCGGTCTTGGAGGTGCAATGAAAGTCATGGGATACGATGTTTTGGAGGTCGTATCCGACAATCCTTTATCCAAAAATAAAGTCAACTTTTATGGCAAATATCAATCCGGAATTGCCACACCCGCACAAAAACACGTTTATTTTGCTTCATTGAATGTGTTATTTGACACGCCTGAGAAATTAAAACAACTATTCCAAAAATGGACTCCGATGATTGTCCGTCTCATGAATGGAGAACAAATCGACGAAATGTCTTCAAATTCATATGTCCCTCCTGTTGACACTGGAGAAGCGGAAGGTTTGAATGCCAATAACTTGACGATTACAGTCGGTGTTGGTCCTTCGCTGTTCAAAAAATTAAATATTGAACACATTAAACCAAAAGAACTAGAAGATTTGCCACATTTTCCGAAAGATCAATTGCAAGAAGCATACACAGGAGGAGACATTTGCATTCAAGCGTGTGCCGATGATCCGCAAGTGGCCTTCCACGCAGTAAGGAATCTCGTGCGGCAAGCTTCGGGACAAGTGGTGATTCACTGGGCTCAGGCAGGATTCAACTCTTTCCCTGAAGGGGGAGGCACTCCAAGAAATTTGTTTGCTTTTAAAGACGGTACAGTGAATCCAAAAACCGATGAAGAATTTAAAGAAGTTGTTTGGTGTGATTCCGGATGGATGAAAAACGGCACTTATTTAATTGTACGAAAAATACAAATGCATTTGGAAACATGGGACCGCACCTCTCTGAAAGATCAGGAAACTACTTTTGGTCGTTATCGTGATAGCGGAGCACCGATTGGTAAAATGGACGAATTTGACGACTTCGATATTGAAGAAAAGGATGAGAATGGAAACTATATCATACCGGAAATATCCCATGTTCATTTAGCTCGCAAATCAGGCGCAAAAATTTTGCGGCGTTCATTTTCCTATGCTTCCGGAATTGTTGATAAAACAGGTGCCCATGATGCGGGGTTATTGTTCATTTCCTTCCAGAAGTCACCGAAACAATTCATTACGATTCAAAACAGTTTAGGCCGCATGGATAAATTGAATGAATATATTACCCATCGAGGTAGCGCGATATTTGCATGCTTCCCAGGTGTAAAAGAGGGAGGATATCTTGGTGAAACACTTTTTAAAGCGTTGTAGTCTCATTTGCATCTTGCTGCTTACATTTGTATTGCCGGTTCGTGCGGAAACCTCTTACAGCAGTTTTTATATCACGATCAGTGATGCGCTGATGAATACAAAGCAGGGCAATGGGGAAAAAGCCGAAGCCGCCATCGACCGTTTCACGAAAGAGTGGGAGTCTGTAGAAAGCAGTGAAACAAAAGAAAAAGAAGCGGTGGATAAAGCATTGCAAAAAGTTCAAAAAGCAACCAACAAGGATGAGCGCATTGCTGCTTTGAAAGAATTATCTACTGCATTGCGTACCCTTGAGGAGAAGGAAAACCCGATTGATGAAACGGCGCAGCGGGAAGAATTCGCCCGAAAAATCACCCCGGCTTTGGAACAATTTGAAAACGCTCTGGCAACAGGCGATTTGGAGCAAATAGAAGCGGCTTATAATACATTCAATACAAAATGGAATCAAAATGAACGTCCTGTCCGGGATTTAAGCACAGCGATGTATGGAGAAATTGAAACGCAAATGGCTTTCATCCGCATGTCGATTGCTTCAGAAACAGCGGATATTACAACAATACAAGAACAATATGCAACGTTAAAACAAAAGATTGAAGATTTCATAGCCGGAAAGGAAACGGTCCAAGCGGTGGAAGGGGATTATTCATTAGAAACCCTTGTCCAGTATATTGAAGAGGCAATAAAGCACATTGGGGAGAAAAACTATGCTGATGCAGCGGCAAGCATTCAGCAATTCATCATCATTTGGCCTCAAGTGGAACAGGAAGTTTCCACACGGAATGGAAGCCTCTATACAAAAATTGAAAGTGATATGCCGATAATCGCAAGCAGCTTGATGAAATCAAATGTGGATGCCGAACACATTACCCAAAATTTGAAGCAAGTTAAGACGGAAATCGAATTGTTGAAGGCAGATACAAATTATTCCTTCTGGGATTCGGCCATGATTTTATTGCGCGAAGGATTGGAAGCTTTGCTCATCATCGTGGCATTGGCGGCTTTTCTTAAAAAATCCGGCCAGCAGGCAATGGAAAAATGGATTTATATCGGTGCCCTTTTGGGTGTCGTATGTTCGATCGTGGCGGCAGTGCTTATGTCCACCGTTTTAAATTCGGCAACGGTGGATAGCAACAGGGAAGTATTGGAAGGATACATTGGGTTAGCCGCAGCTGCAATGATGATCGGCGTGGGAGTATGGTTGCACAATAAAACAAGTGTCGGAAGTTGGAATCGGTATATTTCGAATCAAATGAATCAAGCCATTTCCACCGGTTCGGTCGTTTCCATGGCGGCTGTCAGTTTCTTATCGGTATTCCGCGAAGGAGCAGAAACCATCGTCTTTTATATCGGAATTTTGCCGAAAATGGAAATGTCCCAGTTTTGGCTGGGGATAGCTATGGCGTTGGCAATATTGGCTGCTACGGCGGTTGTGTTGATGAAGATGTCAGGCAAAATTCCTGTGCATAAATTTTTCATTGTGGCGACCATTTTCATTTATTTATTGGCGTTCAAAATTATTGGTGGCAGTATGCACACCCTCCAATTACAAGGACGGTTGGATACGACGGTGGTGGATGGTTTGCCAGTGCTTTCAACAGTAGGTTTTTATCCAACATTTGAAACGATAATTGGCCAAGCTGTATTAATTTTGCTGATTCTTGCGACGATTATATATAAACGTTTCATCAAGCATAATGCGGTGATGGTTCGGAAACCGAAATAACCGCAAGTTTAATCTCCCGATGGAAAGATGGATGGTTGCATTCATTTTTCTAATTGGGAGTATTTTTTTATAATGGAAATGGCGGGCAAAAACGCCTGAATTCCAGCGCTTAAAATTCAATGTAACCGATTGTATAAAAAAAGGATTTTACAACATAGGATATTGTTACAGAAACAATACTTCCAAGTATTATGTATTATCACTCCAAAACTTTTGCAATAAAATGAAACATGGTACACTTATTGATAACAGCTGGGCTATTGCAGGCAATAGTCGAAAAATAGCCATAAGTTTTATGGAAGTGAAAGCATATAATTATTTTTCAGAAAGTATACAATTACAGATACAAGGTTTAATACAAGAAAGGAATATGCTTTTATGACAATTGATCAATGGGCTAAGGAGTTAGCGGACATTACAAGTCAAGAAAATATAAAAATCAATGAATCGTTGAAAAAATATACTATGACGAAAATTGGCGGAAATGCGGATATATTGGTGATGCCTGAAACGGAAGAAGAAGCGGAAGGGATTGTAAAATATACACACAACAATAAAATCCCTTTATTAGTCCTGGGGAACGGTTCCAACATGATTGTACGTGACGGAGGCGTCCGGGGCATTGTCATGAATTTATCGAAGCTGAATGAAATCCGGATTGAAGGAACGGAAGTGTATGCCCAAAGCGGCGCGCTGATTATGGATGTTTCGAAAAAAGCGGCGGAAGCAAGTTTGACAGGTTTTGAATTTGCTTGCGGCATTCCAGGGTCTGTCGGCGGAGCCATGGCGATGAATGCCGGAGCTTATGGCGGGGAAATCAATGACGTCATTGTTCATTCAACTGTTTTGACGAGGGAAGGCGAAAGACTCGTATTATCGAAGGAAGAACTGGAATTAGGATACAGAAAAAGTATCATTGCGGATAAAAACTATATTGTTCTTTCATCGCTATTCCGATTGGAGAAAGGGAATAAAGAAGAGATTGATGCGAAAATTGCGGATTTGACTTTTAAACGGCAATCGAAGCAGCCATTGGAGTACCCTTCAGCCGGAAGCGTCTTTAAACGTCCGCCGGGATATTTCGCCGGAAAGTTGATTCAAGATAGCGGCCTTCAAGGAAAAGGGGTTGGCGGAGCGGAAGTTTCCACAAAACATGCTGGTTTTATCATTAATAAAGGAAATGCTACAGCGACGGATTATATTGAAACCATAAAAATGGTTCAAAGAACGGTTAAGGAAAAGTTTGGCGTCGATTTGGAACTGGAAGTGAAAATTGTAGGCGAAGATTGATTTCAGAAAAAGTAAAAAGTATCGTGAAAATTTTTGATTCATAGGGAGACAGCATCCTTCGTAAACATAAATGGCTGCTGCTCCTTTATTTTGTGCAATGAAAGAATTTCCATACATAGCAGGTGAGATTATGAAATTTGTATCATGGAATGTCAATGGGATACGGGCTTGTTTGAAAAAGGGGTTCTTGGATTATTTTAATCAAATGGATGCGGATTTTTTCTGCATCCAAGAAACAAAATGCCAGGATGGACAAGTAGAGTTGCCGCTTGAAGGCTATCATCAATTTTGGAACTATGCCGAGAAAAAAGGATATTCCGGGACGGCCGTATTTACAAAGCATATGCCTCTTTCAGTCAAGTATGGTGTCGGTGAAAGAGATTCGGAGCCAGAAGGACGAATTATCACTTTGGAATATGATTCATTTTATTTAGTAAATGTTTACACACCAAATTCCCAGAGAGATTTGGCGCGGTTGGACAAACGATTGCAATGGGAAGATGAACTGTTTATTTATTTGAAAGAATTGGATGGAAAAAAACCCGTTATTTATTGCGGCGATTTGAACGTGGCCCATCAAGAAATCGATTTGAAAAACGCAAAATCCAATATTGGAAATTCCGGATTTACTTTTGAAGAAAGGGAAAAAATGACAAGGCTATTATCGGCCGGGTTTACCGATACGTTCCGATTTTTGTATCCAAATCGGAAAGATGCCTATACATGGTGGTCATATATGAATAAAGTAAGAGAACGGAATATTGGATGGCGCATAGACTATTTTATTGTTTCTGATCGGATTAGGGAGGCTGTCGTTGACAGTGAAATCCACTCGGAAATTTTGGGAAGCGATCATTGCCCAGTTGTCATGGAATTGAATGAATCCCTGATGCATTTTAAAAAGGTGGAATGATCATCAACCACACTTCAATAGGTCTAATAGCACAGGAGATGTTCAATCCAATATGGAATCAGCGCTGAAAAAAGAATCTAATAACGAAAAATGTTGTTAAAGACCTATATGTTTTTTAGAAAATTAAGAAAAATAGTCCTCTTACTATTGAGTATTTTGTATTAAATGTATATAGTTATAAATATAAAATACTAATTTTGAATAGGGAGGGTAAATATGTCACGACAAAAGTTGGTGAACGTCATGGAAGAAATGGTCAGTGGTCTTGTCCGGTACTTTTTGCGCAGTCCTGATTATCAAACATTTTGCAATTGTGATGAATGTGAATTGGAAGTTGTGGCAAAAGCGCTGAATAATTTACCTCCGTATTATGTAGCGTCCAAAACCGATCGGGAAAAAATCTTCAATGAATTGAAAGTTTCGAAAAACATTGAAACCATCAACAAAGAAATCATCCGCGCCATCTATGATGTTGGAAAAAGAAGAAACCATGTGGTATGAAAAGCCCAAAAAGTGATGAAAAACTTTTTGGGCTTTTTGCTTTTTGGAAAGCCTTTAACTGTTACATTTTTTCCTTATATTGTAGTAAACTGAATATGATAGATGGAAAGTGAGGGGTCATGTTATGCCTACACCAAGCATGGAGGATCATATCGAACAAATATATTTATTAATTGAAACAAAAGGATATGCCAGGGTGTCTGACATAGCGGAAGCTTTATCGGTTTTGCCTTCCTCCGTAACAAAAATGGTGCAAAAATTAGATAAAGATGGGTATTTAGTATATGAAAAGTACAGAGGGTTAACACTAACACCAAAGGGAGAAAAGCTTGGGAAGAGGCTGGTGAAAAGACATGAGCTTCTTGAACAATTTTTGCGTCTCATTGGTGTTGATGAAGATAAAATCTACCAGGATGTGGAGGGGATCGAACATCATTTGAGTTGGAATTCCATCGACCGCATCGCCGATTTGGTCCAGTTGTTAGAGGAAGATAAAGAAATCGTAAAAAAGCTTGAAAAAATGAAACAACAACAATAATGATTGGTGGAAGGAAAGCGATAATGGAAGAATTGAAAGCTGGTCAAGCAGTAGAGTTAACAGTCTTAGAAAATGCCGGGTCGCGTTGGATTTTAACCGATGGCAATACGGAAATTCCGTTGAATAGCTCGGAAGTCACTACACCCCTTGAAGCCGGGGATCGTATAAAAGTATTTTTGTATGCGAATCGTCGTGGAGAGCTGTCAGCAACGACATTTATACCGCATATTGTGCAAGGAACCTATGGCTGGGCAAAAGTGATGAAAGTGACAGAGGAAGGTGCCTTCGTGGATATCGGCACTTCCCGGGAAGCGCTTGTAAAAGCCGAGGATTTGCCCAAACTGCGCTCACTTTGGCCAAAAGCGGGAGATCATTTATACATCACCTTATATACAAACCGAAAGGGAGAATTATTTGGCCGCCTCGTTACGGAAGAAAAGGTGAATGAACTGTATGAAGAAGCTTCGGAACAGTTGTTTAATAAAAATATAAAAGCGCGGGCCTATAGGCTTTTGCCGGTTGGGTCTTTTTTGTTGGGAATTGATATTCCTTACCGCATTTTTGTGCATCACAGCCAAATGGAGGCTGAACCAAGGTTAGGTCAAGATGTGGAAGTACGGATCATCGGAGTAAAAGAGGACGGAACAATGAATGGCTCATTGCTTCCGCGCAACTATGAAAGATTGGGAAAAGATGCCGAAAAAATTTATGAATACTTGAAAAGTGTGGGAGGCAAGATGCCGTTCAGTGATGAATCGACTCCGGAAGAAATCAATGCTATGTTCGATATGAGCAAAGGGGCATTCAAAAGGGCATTAGGCGTTCTGATGAAACAGAAAAAAGTGAAACAAAAGGATGGTTGGACAGAACTTATATAGCGCTTCTATGAATACACAAAAGGACGATGACGGAAACCTTTTGTGTTTTTTGTCGTACTAATTAATGGCAAACCTGAAAGGATAGGTTTGAAAGGAGAATGATCAATGAAGAGATGGCTGTCTATTCTTGCCGCATTGTTTTTGGTGGCATCGTTTATTCCTCGACAAGCATTTGCAGCACCCAAAGCGATTAATGAAAAATTGGGAGTTCCAATTGTAGTTTATGGAGCAAACCTTTCTGATTCTGAAAAAGAAAAGGTAAAAGAAGTTTTGAGAGTAGATGAAGAACCGGAAGTCGATGAAATTACGGTCTCCGGCCAGGACTTGGCAAAATATATCAGCAATAGCAATCCAAATGCCCGGATGTATTCCTCCGCAAAAATTACCCGTGAAGAAGAAGGGAAAGGTCTTACCGTAAGCATTGTGACGCCTGAAAATATTACAGAAGTGACTTCTGAAATGTATGCGAACGCCATGTTAACAGCCGGACTCAAAGATGCAACGATCGAAGTGGCAGCACCCAAACCGGTAACAGGACATTCCGCTCTTGTCGGAATTTACAAAGCTTATGAAGTAAAGACAGGGGAAACATTGGACGTAGAAAGAACAGATGTTGCGAACGATGAATTGCAAGTCGCAACGGAACTGGCGGATAACGCCAATATCACAGATGAACAAGTGGCCCAATTATTGACGGAAATTAAAAAGCAAATTGCCGAAATCGATCCTCAGACGAGAGAAGAAGTGGAACAAATCGTACAAGATCAACTATCAAAACTGAACATTGAGTTGAGTGATGCCGACCGTCAAATGCTGATTGATTTAATGGACCGCATTCGCAAATTGGACATCGATTTTTCCCAATGGAAAGACCAATTGTCAGATTTGAGTTCAACAATCGAAGAAAAGCTGGGATTTTTGAAAGATGAAGGATTTTGGGAAAAAGTGAAAAACTTCTTCAATAAATTGATCGATACGATTTCATCATGGTTCTCCTCCAAGGAAGAAAAATCAAATTAAATTACAATATCCACTCCCTGTGATATAGTAATTTCAAAAGGGAGGAATGTGAATGGAGTTCAAACTTGTTGAAAGAGGAACGAACTATTTTGCTTTCGAGTATGAAGAAAATGGGGAAATGTTGGCTGAAATCACATGGAATGAGCATGATGGAACGATGGATATGACCCATACTTTCGTTTCTCCTAAACTCCGCGGCCAAGGGGTTGCAAAAAAGTTGCTTGAGAAAGCCGTGGCCTATGCAAGGGAGCATCAATATAAAATGAATCCAATCTGCTCCTATGTGGTGGCTGAATTCCAAAAAGGTGAATATGACGACGTAAAAGCGTAAATGATAAGTGACATAAGAACAGTTTTGTTTTTATGTCACTTTTTTATTGTTCAGAATGAAAATAAGAAAGATGGGAAAAAGTAAGTAATAAAGATGGAAAGGAGAAAAAACATGGCAAAAGGGAAAGGCGTCTTGATGACTGCGTTTTTGGCGGGTGTGACAGCCTATTTGAGCAAAAAAGAAAATCGTGACAAAACGGTGAGGATGATAAAGAATATGAGATCCACTTTCTCAAAGGAAACCGACTTCGGTGAAAAAAGATATAGCAAAACCAATAATAATGATTTGAGGGAAATTGCGGAAACGGCAGCGGATGATACGGAAACAAAAATCAGAGAAAATAATATGATCGCTGAAAGCGGGTTGCAAACAGCCGTTATTTATTACAATGAAAACAATCAGGAAGTGCAATAGCCAAATATTAATAAGAAATAACAAATAGCCGCAACAGCTATTCATTGTGCGGCTATTTCGTTTTAAAAGTATCTTGCAATTTCCCTTTAATTCAATGGAATGATGCCTGTAAACGAAACCTTCCTTTGGATCCCCGAATTCTTCATAAATCCATGAAGGAGAAGTTTTGCAACAGTTCCTCTTGAAAGCGCACAGCCCCAACTGGAAATTCCTCATCAACGCAATTCCGATACATAGCGCATAAGTAGAGATACTTGATGAAACATGCGGTCCAGCAAAAAAATAGGACAAACCAAAATGTTGGCTTGTCCTGTTAAGGTGTGCAGTGATTATTTAACTTCTACATTTTTTTTCATTGTATTGTTTTTCAAAAGATTGATGTGCCAGCTTAATGCTTCCTCAAGGATATGAGGAGTTTGGGAATTGCCTGTTGCTTCAACAGCGCGGTTGTAGTAATCCCATAATTGATCTTTGAAGTCTGGATGTGCACAGTTTTCAATGATCAATGGCACACGTTCTTTTGGAGCAAGACCGCGTAAATCGGCAATACCTTGTTCAGTCACGATTACATCAACATCATGTTCTGTATGGTCAACGTGTGAAACCATAGGAACGATGGATGAAATAGCGCCGCCTTTTGCATAAGATTTTGTAACGAATACTGTTAGGCGGGCATTTCGGGCGAAGTCGCCGGAACCGCCGATACCGTTCATCATTTTTGTACCTGCTACGTGTGTAGAGTTTACGTTACCATAAATATCCACTTCAAGAGCGGCATTGATTGAAATTAATCCGAGTCGGCGGACAACTTCTGGATGGTTGGAAATTTCTTGTGGACGTAAGCAAATTTTATCCGCATATTTTTCAATGTTGCCATATACTTTTTGTTGTGCTTCAGCAGTTAAAGTAATGGATGTTGCTGATGCAAAGTTTACTTTTCCAGCGTCAATCAAATTAAATACTGCGTCTTGCAGACATTCAGAGTATACTTGCAGATTTTCGAATTCAGATTCTTTGAAGCCGTCCAATACAGCGTTTGCTACTGAACCTACACCTGATTGGATTGGCATTAATTCGTTTGTCAAGCGTCCAGCTTTGATTTCAGAACGGAAGAAGTCAAGCAATAGATCTGCCATTCTTTGTGTTTCTTCATCTGGCGCTACGATTAATGAAGGGGCATCTGGCTCTTCGGAAATGACAATCGCTTTAATTTTGTCAAGGTCAACGCGGATACCTTTTTCACCGATGCGTTGATTTGCATTTGTAATAGGAATCGGTTCACGTTTACCTTGTGGACCTGGTACATAAATATCATGAATACCGATTAATGTATCAGAGTGTGAAATATTTAATTCAAGAATAATATTTTCAGCGTATTGAGCGAAAATCGGTGAGTTACCTACAGAAGTTGTCGGAATCAATAATCCGTCTTCAGTAATCGCACAAACTTCGATAATTGCATATTTAATAGGGCCGATGATTCCTTGGCGAACCAATTCGGCATTGTGGGAAAGGTGGGCATCTACATATAAAATGTCCCCTTTATTGATAAGGTTGCGCATCGCTTTTTCACCTTGGTATGGCCCACGTTTGCGAATAACGCCCGCCTCAGCTAAATAATGGTCTACTTCAGGTCCAAGGGAAGCACCTGTATAGACGTCAATTTTGAATTTCTCTTTTTTCGCCCGTTCAACAAGAGCTATCGGAACAACTTTCGCATCCCCAGCACGTGTAAAACCGCTCAAGCCCACAACTGCGCCATCAGGAATAAGGGCAGCTGCCTCTTCAGCAGAAACAATACGATCTCTTAGTTTTGGTACACCAATTCTTTTTTCAATGATTGAATCCATAGTATCCTCCCCTTTATTTGTTATACAGAGAAAACTTTGTAAGAATTTTCAGTATATTGGGCGAGCAATTAAACTGCGCTCAAGAGTAAATTAATAATAGCACGTCTTTGTCACACAATCTTCATGTGTTGCATGAAAATGCTTAATAAAAGTATTAACGAGAAAATACGAGATCTTTCGACAAATATATTATTTTGGAAAACCAAGATTCGGTAAACTTAATAACAAATTGAAAGGACAAAAAAATCACCATTTTCCGTTTCGGAAAAATGGTGATTTTTTTACCATAGAAATAGAAAGAGAAGCCATATATATTTGATACCAAATCAGAATCCCAATGAACGACGGAAGTAGCTTGCATATCTTTGGCTTACAGGAATTCTTGTTCCATCTCTCATCACTAAAAGGAATGTCGAATGGGAATCAGGTTGAATTTCATCGATAAAATCAATATTCACAATGTAAGAGCGATGGCAACGAATGAAATGGTCGCTGGACAGGAATAACTCAAGATCGCTGAGATTTAAACGATGGAATCCTTCTTTATCCATTGTTTTGACGAAAGTTTTGCGAAGTTGGGTTTCCAAATAAACAACTTCATTATGTTTGATTGGGTACCAGCAGTCATCGATTTTAATTGTGATGTAGTTTGTCAAAAATGGTGATGGCTTTTGAGGGAAAATAGCAGTGACTGCCCCTTTAATTTCTCCTTCAGTGATTAAAGGGATGCTCATTCCGTAGTAAGGGACTCCAAAAACATCCGATTCGATGTAAGTGTTGATTTTTTTTCCGTACTGTATCGCTTTATAGGCAGCAGAACCTTCTTTGATCGGATCACCAGGTTTAATTTTCAAGTCTACAAGTTTACTTGGCTGATAATATATATATTCTTTAGTATCTGAAATAGCGATGGATGTATTTTCCGGGAAGAATTCTTTAATCACATCCATAATTTCTTCTATTTCTTTTGGATCCACTTTTAAACACCTCGTTTGTCCACATTAATGTTTTAATATTTTTATTTTACTACATATTTTTAGAAATGAAATAGAGAAGAATGTATAATTGTGAGAACATTTTGTAATGAAATTTATTTTTTCTTGAACAATAGCATAGTTTATTTTAAAACATTTTAGCAATATTTTTTTAGTATTTTTTTATGCATTTATGATATTTTACATAGTGTAAACAATATATAATATTTTTCAGTAATTTAATTTGCTAAATAGTGTTGAAAAAAAAACGAAAATTATGGTAATATTCACTTTAGTTATAAATAATTATTTAAATTTTTGAATTTTTTTGCGATAATAGATAAAATTTTAGCATTTTATACTCAAAAAGGCACCTTTCGCATGTTAAAATTTTTTTATTTTTATCAGATTTACGCTGAATATACCAGTATAGTGATTATGGACATATGATGCAAATTTCATTCTGAAGAAAGATGGGGTTAATGATGCAGTTACAGCAACATTCAATTTCTGAAACAATTTCGAAACGATATTTTCAGGAAATTGATAGTATTAATCAATATAATGGGATTGAAGACTTTTTTAATATTGAATCAAAACTGTTGTTTGAAATATTTCATTTAGAGGCGGAAAAAGCAAAAAAGTCATTGCATGAAATTATTGATATTTTATCGATTCGTTTTGGAAAACAAGTCATTAAAGAAGTAAGAAATTATTTTATGACCCTTTCGTCCATAGTTGCTAGAAAGCTTATGGAGAACCAAGTGCCTTCGAAAAAAGCTTTTGCCTTTAATGTTGCTTGCATTGACATGATTCAAAATAAAATGAAGGATGCGGAATTTTTACAATTTGCAGATGAGTTGATCGACTTCTATGTAAGTTTTATCGCCGACCGGAAACAGCCTACATTCCGCCATCAAACAGTCAACAAAGTCATCATGTACATAAATGATGAATTGGAAAATGACTTGACGGTAGAAAGTATCGCACAAAAATTCCACATTAGTACAAGCCATCTTTCCCGCATTTTCCGAGAACATGTCGGGATCACGTTGGTGGAATATTTAAATGTGAGAAGAGTTGAAGAGTCGCAATATTATTTGAGACATACGAATAAAAGCATCACTTCAATTTCTGAACAATTTCATTTTTGCAATCAAAGCTATTTTACTCGAATTTTTAAGAAGTATACGGGAGTTACGCCAAAACACTTCAGAGATGAATTGCATCATGAATTTTATCGATTCGAATTTCCGGAAACAGCGAATGTCGAAAAAGAAAAATAAGATGCTGTTCATTTTGACACCTGCTATTTGAAATTATAATGTTTATTCCGTATACTTCAATTTAGTGAAAAATAATTAGTAGGTGGAAAAATGAAGAAAATAATGTTATTTTTACTTTTCGGCATTGCGCTGTTTGTTTTGTCGGGGTGCCAAGCAGTTGAAAATCAAGAAGGATTCTTTTACCACACATTTGTCAAGCCGATGGATTGGTTATTGAATACGTTGGGCGAATGGTTCGGCGGCAGTTACGGATTGGCCATCATTGCGATTACAATTTTTGTCCGCCTCATTTTGATGCCTTTTATGTTGCGCAATTATCGTCAACAATCCATCATGAAATCCAAAATGGATATCATCAAACCGAAAATGGATGAGATCCAGGAAAGATTGAAAAAGGCGAAAACAAAAGAAGAACAAATGAAAGTGCAACAGGAAATGATGGCCTTATACCGCGAACACAATATCAATCCATTGAATTTAGGTTGCTTGCCTATTTTGATTCAAACACCGATCATCATGGGATTATATTTTGCCATCCGCTATTCCGATGAAGTGCTGTCCCATAAATTTTTATGGTTCAATTTAGGAAACCCTGATCTCATTATTACAGCCATTGCGGGACTTGTTTATTTCGTTCAGGCAAAAGTCTCATTATGGACAGTTCCGGAAGCCCAAAAGCAGCAAATGAAGATGATGGTTTATATTTCGCCGATCATGATTGTCGTTTTCTCGCTTTCATCAATGGCTGCTTTACCTTTATATTGGTCTGTCAGCGGTTTATTGCTTATATTCCAAACTTACTTGGGAAGAAAATATTATTCCGAACATCCTGTTGAACAAGCAAAATAAGCACAAAGGTCGAGTCTTTACGGCTCGGCTCATTTTTTTGCAGTAAAACTATGAAATTAGTGATAAAATAAAAGAGCAAATTTTTCAGATAGGACGGAATCAGGTGATGATATGAAAAATAACAAAAAGAATTATATACTGATCGGTTCATTGCTTGTGGCGGTGGTTGCCATCGTGGCGATTATATTGGCCGTCAATATGAACCGCGATGCAAATGAGTCATTGAAGGATGAGGAAGAAAATGTTGCCGTAAGTCCTGAAGAAAAAGAAAATGAGGCAGATAAAGAAGAACCTCAGGAAGAAAAGGACAAATCCGGCGAATTGCAGGAAGAAGCCACTCCTTCAAAAGAAGAACCGCAGGAACAACCGCAAGTCAAACAGCCGGAACAACAACAACCTAAAACTGAACAACAGCAAAAAGAGCAGGGAACAAAAGGGAACAACGGATATATTGAAGGTCAACAACTTCCAACTAAGCCGACGTATATTCAAGGCGTGCTGATCGCCAATAAAAAATACCCGCTTCCAAAGGATTTTGCTCCAGGGGAAAACAAAGAAGCCCGGGCAGCCTTTGAAAAAATGGCGCAAGATGCAAAAAAACAAGGATTTGAGTTAGTGGCATTCAGCACCTATCGTTCTTATGAATATCAAGCGACGCTTTATAACAATTATGTAGCGAGGGATGGAAAAGAAAAGGCGGACCGCTACAGCGCGCGTCCAGGATATTCCGAACACCAGACAGGGCTCGCCTTTGATATTGGAGAAAAAGGGCGGGAAGATTTATGGTTGGAAGAAGCATTTGGAGAGTCGCCTGCCGGCAAATGGCTTGCTGAAAATGCTCATAAATACGGATTCATATTAAGATATCCGAAGGGGAAAGAACATATTACAGGCTATATGTATGAAGCATGGCATTTCCGTTATTTAGGAGTGGAGCTTGCCACGAAAGTAAAAGATTCCGGACTGACATTAGAAGAATATTTGGGGATTAATTAATAAAAAGAATTCGTTTTTCCAAGGGGAAAAGTCCCTTTTGGAGAAACGAATTCTTTTTTATAGGATCGGGGAGAGCAGCCTTGAAATGGATTCTTTGAATTTAATGCCATATGAACGGTTATCATAATGCTCCAAAGTCAATTCCCGGGAATCCAAAATATCCTTTTCAAAGATTTCGGCCAATTCATGGGAAATTTGACGATCATAGATAAATGCATTAACTTCAAAGTTCAATCTGAAACTGCGGACATCAATGTTGGCAGTGCCGACTGAAGCGGCTTCGTCATCGATGACGATCATTTTCGCATGAATGAAACCTTTGTCATAAATATAGACTTTCGCCCCTGCCTTCAACAATTCACCGATGTAGGAATACGTGGCCCAATAAACGAACATATGGTCAGGTTTGTTTGGAATCATGATGCGCACATCAATCCCGGAAAGGCTGGCGACTTCTATGGCATTCAAGAAACTGTTATCCGGAATAAAATAGGGGGTTTGTATATAAATATACCGTTTCGCTTCCATCAATAATTTCAAATAAGCATTTTTAATGGCAGGCCAATCCGTATCCGGGCCGCTGGAGATGATTTGCATTGCCACATCCCCTTTTTTCGGGATGGCCGGAAAATAGCGTTCCGCATATTCGATTTTATGTTCGCTCGCCTGGTTCCAATCCAATATAAACCGCGTTTGAAGAGGATGAACCGAACTGCCTTCAATGCGCAGATGGGTATCTCTCCAATAACCGAATTTGCTGTTCAAACCGATATATTCATCACCGACATTGAATCCGCCAATGTATCCGATACGGCCATCAATCACCACGATTTTCCGGTGGTTTCTGAAATTCAGCCGCGGATTCAGTAGGGGGAAAATGGAAGGGAAAAAGACTTCAACTTCTCCGCCCAATTCAATCAGCTCTTTAAATTGTCTTTTTTTGATTCCCCTTGACCCCATTTCATCGTACAGGATTCGGACCTTAACCCCTTGTTTTGCTTTCTTTTTCAGCACATCATAAATTCTTTGCCCTAAATTATCGAGCTTAAAAATGTAATATTGTATGTGAATATGATCTTTGGCATTGGAGATATCATTGATCAAAGATTGGAATTTTTCGACCCCATCATCAAAGATCCGGATCTTATTGTCTTGGGTCAGGACTGCGTCTCCGGTAATCAGGTTCATTTGAATGAGGTTTTTATAATTTTTCACATAGTCCTCATTAAAATGAAAAGTATCACTTTCAAGCGCATCAATTTGATACTTAATTAAATTGTCGATGCCAATATCCTTTTTGCCATCCCAGCGGAACAAATGCTTTTTCCGCAACTGTCTGCCAAGCATTAAATATAAAATAAATCCAAGTAACGGCAGGAAAAATAGCACAAGAATCCATGCCCAAGTGGAAGATGCATCTCTTCTCTCCAAAAAGATAATGGTGATGGCGAGAATAATATTTAAAACAAATAAAATTGGAATGAAAGGAATTGAATTAATGATGACACTCATTCCATACCCACCTACTCCCCCGCATTATTATATATCATTATAACTTAATTACCATTCAAATAGAAATTATTGGTATATAAAAAGGCAACCTTCTTTTCAGTTGGTTGCCCAATCATCAGTATTGTTCAGTTTGCAAATAAATATCAGTAAAGTCACCTTGGGCGAGCTTTTTGCTATTGATAAAAAACTTGATGATTCCCGAGTCTCCCCACATGATGTTTTGTTCATCATCCGAAACGATTTGTAAAAGCAGCGTATCATACCGCTTTAGAAGGGTTGAATGACTTCTGGTATCGTAGTGAATAAAGTATGGATAACCGCCGATTTTATGTTCCGCTCCCAAAAAATGTTCAAAGTAGTGTTCTTCAAGAGTGCGTCCGTCATGAAGACGCTTCGTAAGATCACCGAGGCCGATATATTTTTTCAGCCGATAATCCATGGCGGAGACAGGTTCGATCGAATTGATAAATCGAAGCGCCATCGGGTGTTTAAACGGGGAGTATGTGGTTTTTGGCAAGAACGAAAAATCGGTGGCCAGTTCCTTTTCGGGCAAAATGGTTGGAAAATACCGCACTTTAAAATATTGCTGAAAAATTTCTTCACCCTTCTGATATGTAACAAAAGAAGGGGAGATGAAAAATTGTAAAATCCCTTTTGAAGGAAAAGGATGAAATGAATGAACTTGTTCAAAATTTATTTGGGCAAGGAAAATCAAATGATTTCCATCAATGTCTTTAGGATAGTGCATTGTTTTTGGCAAGTACGGAATCCCGGAAAATTTGCTGTCCGTAAGACCGGTTTGTTGTATTTTAGGATAGATATTAATCGTTTTCAACGATGATGCTTCAAGTCTTGTTCGGATTCCTTCAAATTGGGATGGCAGAGGGAATGAATGTAAAAAGTCCAAGTTTGATCCTCCAACATAATTTTTATATTCTTATAACCGTTTATAAAAAATATATGCACCATTTAACATGTTTTTTAAAATTATTGATAAAAAAGCGCCTGGAGAATCTAGGCACAGATCAGTTTTACAAATTTTTTTAAGATAAGTTGTTTCTGAATGGAGTTTATCCAATCAACCTTCATACTCTGCACGAAGAGATTTCTTTGACTGTTTGAAGAAGAAAATTAAACCGATTACAATCAGGGCTATCACTGTTGCAACATAATAAGTCAGATTTGTTCCGAAATTAAATAATCCGGTAAAAAACAGCGGGCCGATAATTCTTCCCAAGTTATCCATGGAGTAGGAAAGTCCGGAAGCGAGACCATACTTTCCGCCGGATTCTTTCGTCGTTAAAGAAACGACACAAGTTCTGGCTAATGCATTTCCTGCTGTGAAGACACAGAGAGCAACACCCGCCATTACCAAACCGGATGTCATGGTGATTAATACCAGTCCGATGGCAGAAATGATCTGAGCTGCAAATAACCATTTTGTTTCAGTACCATCTTTGATTCGACGAATGATGCCTCCTTGAACGAATGCATCGACGAATCCGCTAAACATAAATAAAGATCCTAATTGCGACGGTGTGATATCGATGCGATCAATTTGGAAAAGCTGGAATGTGGCTTCTACACCGGCTAAGATGAATGTAACGAAAAATGAAAAGAAGAATAAATAACGGACACGATATTTAAAAAGTGTAGATGCCCCTTTTGGAAGCAGTTCCCGTTTCGTTGCCTCCCCTTTTCTTTCCGGCTCTTTCAACAAAATCAGTGCAATAATAAAGAGAACGGCAATCAATGCGGCAGAAATTGTAAACGGCAAGTGCAGTTGAATTTCACCGAGCACACCGCCTACAGCCGGTCCGAAGATGAATCCAAGACCGATCGTCATTCCCATAAGTCCCATGTATTTGTTTCGGTTTTCGTTTGTGGAAACATCGCTGATATATCCAGTAACGGAAGTATAGAGCGCACCAGAGAACAAACCGCCAATAAAACGGGAAAGGTATAAAATGAATAAATGATCGATAAATAGGCTGAAAATAAGAAAACTTAAACTAAAACCGACCAAACCTACCAGTATCAATGGCTTTCTTCCGATTTTATCCGAAATGTTTCCCCAGAAAGGGGCCGTGAAGAAGCTGGCTAATGCATAAACCGTCAATAATCCGCCTACATGAACATCATTCCATTGATTTTCCACAACCACTTCCGGCAAAACAGGAATGATGATTCCAAAGCCCAAATAGACGAGAAATTGTATGGATAACAATAAGGATATATTTTTCATAATCTTCCTGCCTTTATTTTTTTATTTTTTAATTAGTATGAACATGTACATTGTAACTTTACCTTTTTTTGAAAACAAGTAAATGGTATACTGTAAAAAATCCCCTTTTTCATAAACTTGTAATATATTTGAAAAATATAAAGGAAGATTATCATGTTACAATAACTTGAAGATGTAGTGCGCGAAACTTTTCCACTATTTGAACGTTATTTATAATATATATTTTTAAGGGATAGGTGGTAGGTATGGCGAAGGACGTGGATTTGAGGAAAATCGCTTTGAAATTATCAAAAACAGGTGTAACGGTAACAGTAACGAAATCACGGTTGGAATTGTTGAAAGTATTGGCACCACCAAAAACAACTACCCAATGTTAATTCGGATGAACAAAAATAAAAATTCCCGCATAGCGGGAATTTCAGACTGTCGACAAACCCCAACTCAAATGCTTCATTTGAGTAGGGGTTTGTCTTTTTTTGCTCATCATTTTCTAAGATTCTTCTCTTATTTAGGCTGGACATGGTCTTTTCCATGTCCAGTTT